>CAYYPN010000058.1:0-11778 GCA_964473545.1 uncultured Planctomycetaceae bacterium | reverse complement strand
ATGAGCCGTCCGCGGCGAATCGGCGGGGTCGGCGTCAGGTTATTCAGAGGCCCCTACTCTCTAATTATCCCCCGGGCACTCGTCCAGGGGGTCTGAGCCGGTGGCGTTATCGCCGAGATCGTTTTCGCCCAGGAGGTTGAACATTTTTTTCCGCAGGATCTGCCCGGCGAAGACGTAGTCGTCGGTATGGATGGCCAGGGCGCTGTGGCCGCGCGGCTTGACCAGCAGGGGGTAGATGTAGTGGATGTTCAACTCCGTCGGCAGCAGCACCTCGCACAGGCTGCTCAGCGAATTGTCGTCGGTCAGCTCGGCGACCAGCACGTCGGCTTCGCAGTAGGGCAGCTCGTGCCGGGCGAGCAGGCGGCGGGCCAGGATGCTGTTGGAGGTGATGATGCGGATGACCGCGTGATCGGTCGCGTCGAGCACGCTCAAGCCGGCCACGGTCAGCGCCTGGTCGGTGAAGACGTTGAGCAGTTCGAGCATCTTGCCCACGCGCATGTCGAGGAAGACGCTGAACTGGACGTTGCACGGGGGCTGAAAGCGGCGGTGGGTCTGCTCTTCAACGGGCGTGGCCGGCATACCGGTATTGTTGCCGAACGAACCGGCCAAGGCCAGCGTAAACCCGCGAGCGGATGCATGTTCGGCCGATGGGGCCGATAATGCCCGACACGCCATCTGGGAAATCGGCTAAGGCCGATCGGCCAAATAACCGATTTCTCAAGCACGCCAGGACCGTTCACCTGGACAGGTGTGAGGCATTTGCCCGCTTGGTAGGTGCCTGCTAGTCTGACGGCTCTTTGGTCAGGCAGCGGCATGCGGCGGGCGGTCAGACCCGGCCCGTTGCTTGTGCCCCCGTTCGCGGTGTGCGTGAAGGAGACCCCCTTTGGACAGTGGTGACCGGCATGCAATCACCCCGCTCGGAATCGCCCGACGGGTCCTGTTCGTCGTTCTGGCGATGCTCATGTTGACCGCGTCGGGTTGCGGCGTCGATTCGTGGATGGATCCGTCGGTCGTCGGTCGTTGGGAGGGCACGCCCGTCGTGCTGCCGATCCTCGATCGCATCGACGTCATCGACGAACCCGAAGAGTCGATTCCCGGCCTTTCGCAGATCACCAGCGAAGACCTGGTCCCCCATGTCACCGAGTACACCCTCGGCCCGGGCGACCTGATCACCATCACGATCTTCGAACTGGTCACGCCCAACGTCGAAACCGTCTACACTAGGCGGGTCGATGAGTTGGGCTTCGTGCGCATGCCGTTCGTCGGCCAGGTCAAGGCCGGCGGCCTGACCACCAAGGAACTCGAACAGGAAATCATCAACATCCTACACCCCGAGGTGCTGCGTGATCCCAAGATCACGGTCATTACGCAGGACCAGCGCCAGAACACCTACAGCGTGATTGGCGCCGCCGGTGCCGTGGGCACGTATGCCCTGCTCAAGAATGACTTCCGCCTGCTCGACGCGATCGCCCAGGCCCGCGGCATCCCCTCGGACATGGAAAAAATCTACGTCATTCGCCAGGTCCCGTTGACCGAACTGGCCAGCGGTCAGACGTTCGGCGGCAACCGGGCCGAACCGGGCACACATCGCCCCCCCCTCGAACCGCGGGATGACGATCAATCCGCCGGCGGTGGCGACAACGGCGAAATCGACGCCGGCTCGTTGCTCGAACAACTGTCCGAAGGTCTGGAAGGCAACGGCGGCGGCGCGGCCGCGCCCGAACCCGAGGCCGAGCCTGCACCGGCGGACCACGGCAACAACGACGGCGACAGCCCCGCCGGTCTGGGCGACGCCCTCGAAGGCGATCGCCAGCGCGGCGACGAACGCTGGGTCAACGTCAACGGCAAGTGGGTGCGCGTGCAGAATGCCGCCCCCGACACCGGCGGCGTCGACAGCGGCGTTGATGATGGTTCGAGCCTGCCCAGCCCCGAGGAGATGGTCACCCAGCGGATCATCGAGATCGACGCCCAGGAACTGCTCAAGGGCGTGGCCCGCTACAACATCGTGGTGCGGGCCGACGACGTGATCCGCGTGCCGATCGAAGCGCGCGGCAACGTCTACATCGGGGGTGAGATTTCCCGTCCCGGTACGTACAGCCTGCCCGGTGAAAGGTCGCTGACGCTCAAGCAACTGGTCATTTCGGCCGGCGGGTTGAGTCCGCTGGCGATTCCCGAGCGTGTCGACCTGATTCGGCGGATCGGGACCGATTCCGAAGCGACGGTTCAGTTGAACCTGCGGGCGATCTTCGAGGGGGTCCAGCCGGACATCTACCTCAAGCCCGACGACACGATCAACATCGGCACGAACCTGCCGGCACCGTGGCTGGCGATTTTCCGCAACAGCTTCCGGTTTACCTACGGCATGGGTTTCCTGCTGGATCGCAACTTTGGTGGAGAGATCATCCGCCTGTAGCGTGTCTCGGGTGGAGCAGTGCGGCGGATGTGGTGTAGATAAAGCCTGGCTGGTGGCCCCGACAGAACAATCGACCGGGTAAGAATGCGGTCAGGCCCCGGGTTTTGCCTTGAACCGTTACGCCCGAACGTGCGTAGGGACCCATCGTGGACCGCTGCGCCCAGGGACAGGGGAGGATATGGGACCCTTTCCCCGCGGCCGGGCTGGTGAGTAAGGCACCGGTAGCCGACATCATGAGTACTGTGACTGTGACCAACGACCGCGGCGCACTAGCCGCCGATGCCGGTCCCCTGATCAAGCCGCATGGCTGGGTTCAGATCGGCATCCTGGCGACCCTTTTTGTCGCGCTGTTCTGGGACTTCCTCTACCGGGCGTTCGGCGTCACCTTGCGTGACGGCGAACTGGTCACGCGCGGCTACGCCTGGAACGACGCCAACTGGTCCCACGCCCTGGTCGTGCCGCTGATCAGCCTCTACTTCCTCCATCAACACCGCGAAGAACTGCGTCACGCCAGAGCCAATCGGCTCCAGGTGCCCACGAATGACGCCCGGCGCGTGTGGATCGCGGTCCTGTCGGTCCTGTTTGTCGGGGCGATATTTTTCGTGTTGCGCAGCATGGGCGGGCAACTGCCGGCGGCGCTGGTCGAGGCGAAACTGCATTACCTGCTCGGCGCCGCCGCGGCCGTGGGCGCCGCCTGGGGCGGGGCGCGGCTGGTCATGCACGCCGAACCCGTCGCCAAAGCCACCTGTTCATTCATGCGCATCCATGCCGGGCTCGTGCTGATGCTCCTGGGCATCGCGCTGTATTGCCTGACCCTCGGCCCGCGGGCGTTCAACAACGACATGATCAAGGGCTACGCCATGATCATGGCCCTCGGCGGGCTGGTCTGGTTCGTCAGCGGGTGGGCGGTGGCGAAGGTCGCCCTGTTCCCCGTGGCGTACCTGATCTTTGCCGTGAAAATCTCCGACCGGGTGTGGGAGGCGATCGCGTTCAAGCTCCAGGGCATCGCCGCCAAGGCCTCGGGCATCGCGATCAACATCTTCGGCCTGCTGATCAATCTCGAAGCCGACGTGCGCGGCAACACCATCGAACTGTGGCGCAACGGCGTCAAACTCGGCGACGGGCTCAATGTGGCCGAGGCCTGCTCGGGGTTGCGCATGCTCATGACGTTCATCGCGCTGGGCGTGGCGGTGGCGTACCTGGCGCGGCGGCCGTGGTGGGCGCGGCTGACCATCGTCCTGCTCACCGTGCCGATCGCCATCCTCGTCAACGTCGGCCGCGTCACCACGCTGGGCTTGATCTTTCCCTTCAAGCCCGAATGGACCAAGGGCGAAACCCACATCGCCATCGGCATGCTCATGCTCATCCCCGCGCTGGGCCTGTTCAGCCTCGTCGGTTGGATTCTGAACAAGATCGTCGAAACGCCTGAACAACCCGAAGGCGGGGGAGGTGGCTCATGAGTTGGCGCAACGTGTTGAGCCGACGCTTCGTCATCGCCGCGGGCATCCTCCTCCTTGCCGCCGGCGGTCTCAAGGCGTTCACCTCCAGCATGAAGATGGTGCTGATCAAGGAGCCGATCGAGCTGCGCCAGTCGCTGGCGCGCATGCCCGATCGCTTCGGCGAAGGCGGGCGTTACAAGCTGGTGCGTCGCGAACCGCGCATGCCCAAGGACATCGAAGACGTGCTCGGGACCGAGGTGTACATCAGCCACCTGTACCGCGACACCACCAAGGAACTCGACGAGCCGGGGTCGGTGATTCGCCTGCACATTCCGTACTACACGGGGACGATCGACACCGTGCCGCACGTGCCGGATCGCTGTTTCGTCGCCGGCGGCGCCGAGCCGATGGGCAAGCAGGTCATGCCGCTCCAGTTGCAGTCGACCCGGATCGCCCACGACCAGGCCGATGGCTGGCAGGCGCTGACCGCGCTGGGCAAGCTGGTGCCGTTGCCGGGCGGGACGGTACCGACGACCGTGGTGCATTTCGCCCAGCCGTCCGACCCGAGCCAGGGGTACACGGTGGGGTACTTCTTCATCGCCAACCACAGCTACACGCCGACGCCCGAAGGGGTGAGGCTCAAAGCGTTCAACCTTTTTGATCGTTATGCGTACTACTGTAAGGTCGAGATGCTTCCCGGCTCGGGCATTGAGGATGCCGCGGGCCAGGTGCGTCTGGTCCCGAACGTGGCGGACGTGGACGAGACCCGGCTCATCATGACCGAGTTCCTGTCCGCCTGTTTACCGGAAATCATGCTCTGCCTGCCGGATTGGGAAGCGGCCAACGCCGCCGAGTCCGGTGACGCCGAGCCCTCAAGCAGCTAATCGTTGGAGGTCCCCATGGCCGGTCGAGTCAATACACGTTTCGTGATCATCCTGGCGGTGGTGATCGTGGTGGTGGTCGCAGGCATCGGCGGGGTGGCGTACTACGCCATGCGCCGCGACCCGGGCCGCTATATCGCCCAGGCCGAGGCGTTGATGTCCGAAGACAACTACCGCGACGCCGTTCGCCAGCTCGGCCGCGCCTTCGGTCGTGAGAAGGACAACGCCGCCAAGGTCCACCTGCTCATGCGCATGGCCGAGACCTACCAGCAGATCACCCCCGAAGACGCCACGGAAGCCCAGGAGATTTTTGCCAACGTGCAGAACTGCTGGCGCAGAGCCACGGACCTCGATCCGACCTTCCTCCCCGCCTCGGAAAAACTGCTCGAACTGTACTATCGCCAGGCCCGGATGTTCGGGTCGCTGGGCCAGTGGAGCCAACTGTACAGCATTGCCGACAACCTGCTGAAGTTCGCCCCCGATCATGAACTGGCCCGGCGTTACCGCGGCATCGCCCAGATCGCCCAGATCGAACAGCGAGGCCTCGGCGCCACCGCCCGCAACCAGGCCCGCGAAGACCTGACCGCCGCCGTCGAAGCCGACCCCAACGACGCCGACGCCACCTTCTACCTGTCCAGGCTCGACCTGCTCGACGCCGAGGAAGCCGAAAGCACCAATCGTTTCGACCTGGCCGAAGAGCTGCGCAACACCGCGCGCCAGCGGGTCAACCAGTTCGCCGCCGCCCGCCCCGAGGATCCCGAAGCCCTGCTCAACCGGTTCCGCCTGTTGCTGCGTCTGGGCGTCGGCCAGCAGGATGAGGTCGCCGTCGACGAGGCCCGCGACGTGCTTACCCGTCTCGAGCAGCGCCTGCTCAAGAGTGACATTCCCCAGCCGACGCTCGAAGTCGCGTCGCGCGTCGCCGATCTCGATCGCCTGCCCTCGACCGCCGACGCCAACACCGACCTGTCCGGCATGGAGCGGGCCGAACGCCTGCTCAAGCACGTGGTGAGCAACCATCCGGATGACATTCGCGCCCTCGTGGCGCTGGGCGACATCAAGGTGCGCCAGCGCGAGATGCAAGCGGCGATGGATTACTTCCAGCGCGCCCGCAAGGACCGCAACATCCCGGTCAGCACCGAAGCGTTCAGCATCACCCGTTACCAGATCGTCGCCACGCAGAAGCTCGCCGACGTGCACCTGGTGCGGCGGGAGATGTCCGCGGACGACCCCAACCAGCAGAAGGGCGACCTCGATCGGGCCCATGAATTGATCGACGACCTGGCGCGCCGGGCCGGCGAACGCTCGGGCCTGGCGCTGTGGATGCGCGGCAAGCTCGCGCTGGTCGAAGGCCGACCCCTCGAAGCGGTCAAGAAGCTCGAGCAGGCCATCGCCCAGTACGAAGGCAACAACCCGCAGATTCTCCTGCTGCTGTCGATGGCCTATCGCCAGACCGGCCAGACCGGCGCCGCCGCCGATGCCCTGACCCGACTGGTCAACACCCCGCGCGGCGCGAACATGCTCCAGCCCAACCTGCAGTTGGCCGAACTGCGCATGGGCAACAACGACTACATCGGCGCCGAGCGGCTGGTCGATCGCATCCTCCAGGCCGACCCGGACAATCGCCAGGCCCGCCTGATGAAAAGCCGCCTCGAACTGCGCCGCGCCGCCGACACCGGCGACGTCACCCGCCAGGAGATCGTCCGTCAGGCCATGGCCAAGCTCCAGCCGCTGGCCGAGGAAGGCGACCGTGGAGCGGTGCTGCAACTGGCGCGTCTGCTGCGTTCGGTCGATCGCGTCGACGAAGCCCGCGCGCTGCTCAACGATTACCACGCCGACCATCGCGACGACATCGCCGTGATCCAGGAACGGGTCCGCCTCGAACAGGGCGAGGGCAACACCGAGACCGCCGCCGCCATCGTCGAGGCGGCCGTCGAACGTCAGCCCGACAACACCATCCTGCAGCTTCTGCTGACGGCGATACGCGACCAGGACTCGCTCAGCGACGAGTTGGAGCGCATCATCAGCGAGCAGGAAGACCCGGTGAATCGCGCCTTGAGCTACTGGCGTTTCTACCGGCGTGCCGGCGAAGCCGAAAAGGCCGAGGCCGCGCTTCAGCAAGCCATCGCCGCGGCGCCCGACAACCAGCGCATCCTCGAGATTCGTTTCGATCGTGCGGTGGCCGATGATGACTGGGCCGTGGCCGAAAAGATCGTTGAGCGCGCGAAGCGGATGAACGACGGCGAAGGCGTCGACTACGCCGGCGGCGCATTCTGGGAAGGCCGCCTCCAGATGGCTCGCAACAACTACGCTCAGGCCGCCGCGACGCTGGAGCGTGGCTTGAGCGAGATGCCCAGCAACTCGCAGGCCCACCTGATGCTCAGTCGATGCCGATTCATCCTCGGCGACCTTAATGGCGCGGAGCGCGCCCTGCAGCGTTCGATCGAGCTCAAGCCGAACAACGCGACGGCCTGGCGTCAGCTTCACGAAATCCACAGCCGCCGCCAGAACCACGAACAGGCCCTGGACGACCTGCGCCGGGCGATGGCCCTGGAGCCGGAAGACGGCACGCTGTACATGCAGTACATCGACTACCTCGGCCAGTACGGCGACCGCAACCAGGCGATCGAATCGCGTGAGCGGATCGCCCAGGCACGGCCCGACGCCCACGCCAACCGCCGCGACCTCGCGCAGCTTTACCTGCAGACCAATCAGCCGGACAAGGCGCACGATGAACTGGAAGCGCTGCTGGCAGCCGACCCCAACAACCTGTCCAACGTCGCGGCCATGGCCGTCTACCACGCGCAGACCGGCGAGTTCGACACCGGCCGCGCCATGCTCGAACAGTTCTTCAACCAGATGCCCGACGGGCCCGACGCCAACGCGTGGCTGGTCATGGCCCGCTACCTGCGGACCGGCAACGCCGGCGACGCGGCGCTCGAAGCCTACCGTAAGGCCGTCGCCATGGATGACGGCGACGAACAGCGCGCCCGGCGCGAGATGGCCGACTGGTTGTTCGGCCGCGGCCGGTTCGACCTGGCCGCGGCCGAGTACGAACAGATTTTCGAAGCCGTGCGCGACGAGCCGGACGATCGCCTGCTGGTCTGGCGGCGATATGTCGAGACGCTGCTCAACGCCGGCAACCTCGACCGCGCTTCCAGGCAACTGGACCAACTGCTGGCCAAGCATCCGTCGGATGCCCAGGCCCTCATGATTCAAGGCACGATCTGCCGCCGCCGCCTGAACGAGGACAACCTCAGCGAAGCCCGCCGCGAGCAACTGACCGAGAAGGCCGAGGCCGCCTTCGACCAGGCGGTGCTGCATGCTCCGGATTCGGCGATGCCCTACTTCCAGCGGGCGGCGTTCCGGTTCAACCGCGATGGCGACCTGGTCCAGCAGATGGTGCGCGACGACCTGCGGCGGGTGATCGAACTGGACCCGACGTTCGTCCCGGCCCGCGAGCTGCTTGTGCAGTGGTACGAACAGCAGGGCGACGTCGACAGCGCGGTCGACGAGCTGCGCCGATTTGTCGTGGACATACCCAACTCGCGTGCGGCAAGGAATCGGCTGGCGCAGTTGTACATGCGACAGGAACGGTTCACGGAACTGGAAAACCTGCTGATCGACTCGCTGCGCGCGATTCCCGAAGCCGAGCCCGACTGGCGGGTGCTGTGGTCGCAGATGCACCAGGTCCAGGGCCGCATGGCCGAGGCTCGGCGCGAGATGGCGCAGGCGTACGAGCTGGATCGTTCCGCCGGCCGCGCCGGTCAGTATGCCGACCTGCTGGTTCGCACCGGTCAACACGAACAGGCGCTGGAAGTGTTGAACGACTGGCCCGACGCGTTGACGCGTTCGGCGCCGCTGTACGCGTTGCGAGCCCGTGCGTTGGCGGGGATGGGCCAGCGGGATGCGGCGATCACCGCCTTCGGCCGCGCGTTGGACATGGCCGGCTCGGAGATCGCGCAGGTCAACGCCGTGCAGATGCAGATGCGCACCGCGCTGCCGTCGTCGACCGTCGTGGAGATTCTCAAGCCGCGTGCGGCCAACGATCCTTCGGGTGTCATCGGCCTGCTGCTGGCCCGCGAACAGATCATGGCCGGCCAGACCGACCAGGCCCTGGCCGAGCTGCGCAAGCTTGAAGGTCGTTTCACCGCCGGCAGCGAAGTCGAAACCGAACGGCAGCGCATGCTCGCGCGAAGCTACTACGATGCCGGCGACTTCGCCCGGGCGCGGGCGGCCTACGAGCGCGTGCTCGAACAGGCGCCCCGCGACCTGATGGCGCTGAACAACCTGGCCTACCTGTTGGCCAATGATCTGGACCAGCCGGATGCGGCGATGAGCCTGGCCGAGCGGGCCCTGCGCGTCGCCGGCGATAACCCCAACCAGCGGGCGAACATCCTCGACACCGTCGGCTGGGTCCATTTCACCAACAACAACATGCGTGAAGCGGCGGACGCCCTTGAGCGGAGCATCCGTCTTAACCCCATGGCGATCAGTCATTTACACCTGGCGAAGGTATACATCGCCCAGGATCGCCCCATCGCCGCTCGTGAACAACTCATTGCCGCGGCCCAATTGGCCGAAGATGCTGGTGACCAGGACGTTGTCGCCGAGGCCCAGCAGCTTCTGCAGACCCTCGACTCGACGGCCGCGAATCTGGAGAGGTGACGCTATGTCTCAAGCGAATTCCGCACCCTTTGCCATGGGCGGCATGCCCGCCGGCGGACCCATGCCCCCGTCCGGGCCGGCGCGATTCACCCCCGTCGACCCCATCCGCATCGCCAAGCAGTACAAGTGGCTGCTGATCGGCGCGGCCGTGGTCGGTGTGGGCCTGGGCGTTGTGATCTACATGCTCCTGGCCCGTTACGCGCCCCAGTACAGTGCCGTGTCCACCGTGTCCGTCCAGTCGCCGATGACCAACGTCTACTCCCCGACCGGCGGCGGCGCTGAAATGCAGCGCGGCGACGCCCTGGAGATGTACAAGCTCACCCAGGCACGCTTCCTCTACGCCGAACGCACCCTGCGCAACGCCGTCAACCAGTTGGCCAACGAGGAAAGCGCCTGGTTCGCTCAGTTCAACGGCGACAAGGAGGCGGCCTTCCGGGAACTGAAAAACGCGGTCCGCGTTGTCAGCGTCCCGGATACGCAGATCATCGAAGTGCGCGGCACCGCCGCCATCCCGCGAAATGCCGCCGACCTGGCCAACGCGGTCGTCGACCAGTACCTGGACTCGATCGAAGATGAATCCCGCAATCGCCGCAGCGATGTCGAAGCGCTGTTCAATCGCCGCAAGGGTCGCCTTGAAGACGACATTACCGTACTCCAGCGGCAGTTGACCGACATCATGGATCAGACCCAGCGGTCGGCCACGCAGCAGAACTTCAGCGAGGTCGACCAGGTCTACCAGAACCTGATCCAGCAGCAGCAGCAGCTCTACGCTTCGCTGGGCTCGGTCCAGGAAGAGCTCGAACGCCTCAAGGAACAGGCGCTGGACGAGGAAGTGGAGTTCACCGCGTCGGAGTTGGCCGAGGTCGAAGCCCAGCCGATCATTCGTCAGATTGATTCGCGCATCCTGAGCCTGCGCGAACAGCGGCGTGTCGCGCTGGAGCGTTTCGGCAAGGCGCACCGCTCGGTGCAGGATGTCGAGCACCGCATCGCCGCGGCCGAAAGCGAGAAGGAAGCGGAACTGCAAAAGCTGCTTGAGCGGTATCAGGAGTCGCGCCTGAACAACACCGAGGCGTCGGTGACCAGCCTGCAGGGCATGTTGGCCGGCGTGGACGAGCGCCTGGCCGATGTGCGCGGACGCCGGCGCGAGCTCAACCACCGTCTGACGACGTACAACAACATCGAGACCAACCTCCAGAACAAGCGCGAAGCGCTGTTGCGCCTGGACGACACGCTCAACCAGATGGATATCATCCGCGAACACCCGGACGCGCCGCGTGTGCGGCTGCAGGCCAGGGCCGCCCCCCCCCCGCCCTCGCAACGGGCATTCCCGCAGATCAAGACCGTGGTGCCCGGGATCACGTTCCTCGTGATGGCGCTGGTGACGGGTCTGGTGTTCCTGCGTGAGATGCTCGACAGCCGCATCAAGAGCCCGGCCTGCGCCAAGCTGCTGCCGGAGTGCGATCTGCTCGGGGTCATCCCCCACGCCGACGAAGACCCCAGCGGTACGGCGAAGGCGGACCTGGCGGTCGTGCACGAACCCGGCGGGCTGCTGGCCGAAAACTTCCGGCAGCTTCGCGTGACGGTTGCCGCCCGCATGCAACGCCAGCGCTATCGCACGCTCATGGTCGTCGGCTGCCAGCCCGGCGGGGGCAACAGCTCCGTCCTGGCCAACCTGGCCTCGAGCTTTGCCTACAACGGCCGGCGGGTGCTGATCGTCGACGCCAACTTCCGTCGACCCGACCAGCATCACGTGTTCGACCTGCCGTTGGGTCCGGGCCTGGGCGAACTGCTCAACGGCGAAGCCGAAGCCGATCACACGCCGCAGGCGACCCACGTGGACAACCTCGAGGTGCTGAGCATCGGCGAGGCCCGCGATCACATGCTCGAACGCCTGGAAAGCGATCGGTTCATGCAGGTCCTGCGGCAGTTCGAGGAACGCTACGACCTGATCCTCATCGATGCTCCGCCGCTGTCGGTGGTCGGTGACAGCAAGGTCCTGGCCAACCGGATGGACGCGGTGCTGCTGACCGTGCGTGCGCTGGAAGAGAAGCGCGGCATGGTCAGCCGCCTGATCAATCAGCTCCGTGACAGCCGCGTGCGGGCCGAGTTCCTCGGCATCGTCATCAACGGCGTCCGCACGAGCGCCGGTGGGTACTTCCGCCGTAACTACGAAGCGTTCTACGAGTACCAGAACGGCGGACGAAGCGGTCGCGATCGCCGCGGTCGCCGCCGCGCCGATCATTCGACCTCGAAGACCGGCAACGAAAGCTGACCCTTCACGATCAACCGGCGGTTGGGCGATGGGTAATTTCGCCCAACCGCCAAGGTGTGCGAGATATTTTCCTGGCGCTGGGTTAGTTGTGTAGTTACAGTGACTTAT
>CAYYPN010000057.1:0-11791 GCA_964473545.1 uncultured Planctomycetaceae bacterium | reverse complement strand
TGCTCAGCCGCCTGAAAAAGGTCAAGAGCAACGCCGAGTTCCTGCTCACGATGAACCTCGACTGACCCGCAAGAGTTTTCAGTGGTCAGATTTCAGTTTTCAGGCCCGAGGCGTGTCCGCTTCAGCGGACATGCGCTGACCGTGCGCACTCCCCCTGACCCCGAAAACGGACAACCGAAAACGGTAAACTACCCTCATGCCTTTCGCGCTGGTCCAGTCTCAGCTCGAACCGCCCTCGCTGGATCAAGTGCGCGCCGCGTTCGCCGAGACCGCCCGGGCCGGACTCAACGTCACCGCCGCCGACGCCGGGGCCATTCGCCGCGACTCGTTCGGCATCCTCCTCGAACGCCTGACACATGAGCAAGCACAAGTCGCCCAGGCTGCGCTCGCCGGGGTCGGCTACGCCACCGACATCGTCGACCAGCGCGACCTGCTGGACCTGCCCCAGGCCAGGGCGCGGATCATCGTCGACCCGCAACCCGACGTGCTCCACGTCCATGATGCGCTCGGCCGCATCGAGAGCTTGCCGTATGACCAGGTCGTCCTCATCGCCGCGGGCATGGTCGGCGACCTGAAGTTCAGCCGCGAGTTGACTCAGGCAGCCGACACGCAATCCCGACACCGTGGCATGATCTTCGACATCAAGGTCACCGAAAGCATTGAGTTTTCGCCCCGGCTGGAGATTCTGTTCGCCGACGAGCCCTGGCGCATTCGGGCTGAAGGAAGGCGCATGACCTATCGCTGTCTCGGCGACCAGATGACCCGGCGGGCCGAGGTCAACTTCATGCTGCTGGTGCGCAAGCTCGCATCGCACGTGCATCCGAGCATCCTCACCCGCGCCGCCGCCGCCGTCGCCAGCCTCGACGACACCGTCGCGGTGTTCCCCAACGACAAAGCCTTCGACGAAGAACTCGTCTGGCACGCATGGCAGGCCATGAGAGAGTAGAAAGCAGATGCCCGTTAACGGGTCTCCTCTCTACTCTCTACTTTCTACTCTCTACAACAACGGTCCCATCAGCATCGCCAGGTTGTCCGGCAGGGTCTGGTGCCAGCGGCGGCGCGACCAGGTCAGGCGATCGATCCGCGTCGAGCGGTCGATGTAGTGCTGCTGCATGAAGCGGAGTCGGCTGGTGATGTTCGACCCGAACAGCAGCACGTTGAGTTCGAAGTTGAGGTGGAACGAACGAATGTCGTAGTTGGCCGTGCCGACCATGGCGAACGCATCGTCGACGGTCATGGTCTTGGCGTGCAGCAGGCCGTCGTTGAAGCGGTGAATGATCACGCCCGCTTCGAGCAGCTCGGCGAAGCAACTGCGGCCGGCGGCCTCGACGACCGGGTGATCCGTCCGGGCCGGCAGCACCAGTTCGACCTTCGCGCCGCGCATGACCGCCAGCTTCAACGCCAGCAGGCCCGGCTCGTCGGGCACGAAGTAAGGCGTGGTGATGACCAGGTGTTGACGCGCGTGGTGAATCGCCTCGATGAGCAGGTTGCTGAACCACTCGTTGGGATAGACCGGCCCGGAGGGAGCGACCTGCAGCGCGACTTCGCCTGCCGCCGGTGTGGTCCGCATCAGGTCGTCGACGTTCAACTCCGCGTTGGCGGCGAACGCCCAGTCCTCGACGAACACCACCTGCAGGTGCAGCACCGCCGGCCCGCGCAGGCGCAACATCAGGTCATGCCAGACCAGTCCCTTGCGGCCGTAGTCGGCGTCGACGATGTTCTGCGAGCCGGTGTAGGCGATGCGACCGTCGACGATGAACAGCTTGCGATGGTTGCGGATGTCGATGCGGGCGAACTTGCGACGCAGCGGATTGACCGGCAGGATGACGTGGCACGTTACGCCATGTTCGCTGAGCAGGCGGCCGAGCGTCGGCATGAACTGGCGCGAGCCCACGGCATCGACGAGCACGCGGCAATCCACCCCACGCCTGGCGGCGCGGACCACCGCCTCGGCCACGCGCCGACCCGTGGCGTCGTTGCGCCAGATGTAGGCCATGATGTGCACGGAGCGCTGGGCGGCGTCGATGTCGGCGATAAGCTGATTGATGCACTGGTTGGTATCGGCGATCGGCTCGACTTCATTGCCGGCGAGGATGGGCGACCCGCCGGCGTGCTGGGCGAGGTTGGCCAGCGGACCGAACGCCGCGTCGATGTCGGGTTTGACCGCGTACTCGGCCACGGCCGACAGTCGACCGACCGCCTGCACCGCCTGGGTGACGTGGCGATATCGACGACGGCGCAGAAAGCCCAGCCGCTGGCCCCCGACGAGCAGGTACAACCCCATCCCGATCCAGGGCAACAGGAAGATCACCACCAGCCACGCCAGCGCAGGCGTCGGGCGGCGACGCTGCACCACCACCGGCAGCATGATCAATCGGATCAGCCATTCGCTGGCCAGGTAGAGCGTTGACAGGGTCGGAATCATGGCTCGATATCGCTTGCGCCGGCGACGGGATTGTAACCAGCATCGGTCAGCGGTGACCCGCGGCTTGTGTGAATTCGCCGCGTGAGCTATGACCTGAGCATGAGCAGCAAACCCAACATCGTGTTCATGCTCGTGGACGACATGGGGTGGATGGACCTGTCGTGCCAGGGCAGCGAGTTTTACGAGACGCCGAACATCGACCGCCTGCGGGCGCGGGGGATGAGCTTCACCGATGCGTACGCGGCGTGCCCGGTGTGTTCGCCGACACGGGCGAGCATCCTCAGCGGCAAGTACCCGGCCCGCGTGGGGGTGACCAACTACATCCAGCCCGGCGGCCACCAGTCGCGCGGCAAGCTCATCGATGCGACGTACATCGACCACCTGCCGGCCGAGGAACATTCACTCGCCAAGGCGTTGCGCGACGGCGGGTACCAGACCTGGCACGTGGGCAAGTGGCACTGCGGCGGCGAGCCGTACCTGCCGGATAACCACGGCTTCGACGTGAACATCGGTGGTTGTCACTGGGGCCATCCCAAGAACGGATACTTTGCACCGTGGCAGATTCCCGGGTTCGAACATTTCGACAAGGAAGTACCCGAAGGGACCTACCTCGATGACTATCTGACCGACAAGACGATCGAGTTGATCGAACAGCGCGATGCCGATCGGCCGTTCTTCCTGAACATGTGGTTCTACCTGGTGCACACGCCGATCCAGGGCAAGGCCGACCTTATCGAAAAGTACAAAGCCAAGGCCACGGAGTTGGGGCTCGATGATGTCGAAGCCCTGGTTGAGGGCGACTACTTCCCCTGCGAACACAAGAAGGACAAGCGCATCGTGCGCCGCACCGTGCAAAGCGACCCGGTCTACGCGGCCATGGTCGAAACGCTCGACGACAACGTCGGCAAGCTCGTCGATGCGCTGGAGCAGGCCGGTCAACTGGACAACACGCTGATCATTTTCACGTCGGACAACGGCGGGTTGTCGACGGCCGAAGGTTCGCCGACGTGCAACGCGCCGCTGCTGGAAGGCAAGGGCTGGATGTACGACGGCGGCGTGCGCGAGCCGATGATCGTCGCATGGCCCGGCCACACCCCCGAAGGATCGACCTGCGAAGCGGTGGTGACGAGCCCGGACTTTTACCCGACCCTGCTCGACGCGGCCGAACTGGATCGCCTGCCCGACCAGCATATCGACGGCGTGAGTTTTTACGACCTATTGCACGACCCCGACGCGCCACTGGAGCGCGAGGCGGTGTTCTGGCATTTCCCCCATTACGGCAACCAGGGCGGCAGCCCCGGAAGCAGCGTGCGATCGGGCGACTGGAAGCTGATCGAGTTTTTCGAAACCGGTCGGCTGGAACTGTACAACCTGCGCGAGGACATCGGCGAGCAGCACAACCGCGCCGAGGACCAGCCGATTCAAAAGGCGAAGCTGCACACGCTGCTGACCGACTGGCGAGCCGAGGTCGAAGCGGCGATTCCCGAGCCCAACCCGGACTTCATGCCGTGGCGTGAGGATCACGCCGCCGACCCGACGGTGTGAATCGACCGACTATGGAGGGGAAGAAAATTCCGCAGCGCGGTTGACGTGTCGAAACGCCCTTTCGTAGGGTGACGCAAAGCCGCGCACAAGGCGCGGCGGCTCGGCTGACGACGTGCAGGTTGTGCGTCACGTTTGACAGCGGTGAGGGTGAGTCCCTGCAAGCGATTGAGACAGTCTGAGTGACCAACGGAGCGCATGACCGGCCCGCCGCGGCTGTTCATGCGCTGACAGAAAGGGATGGTTCATGATTCACAAACAGACAGTTTTCAACCTGGCAACCGTGGGGTTGGCGTTGGCGATGACCGGCGCCGTTCACGCCGACGACTTCGCCCCGCCCGAGTTCCGTGGGGATAACCTCTCGGTCCAGGCCGAGTGGGAGTTCAACGACGGCGGGGCCAACCCGTCCGATCCGAGTTTCTACAACCAGGTCCCCGGTGAGAACAATGAGCAGGTGTCCGACGACACGTTGCGCACCGCGTCGATGACCAACATGACCTGGAGCAACGGCCCGGACAACGATGGCCGCTGGACCGCAGACGCCAACGGCGGCAACATCACGTTCGATCTCACCAACTGGGTCGATTCCATGTCGCTCAAGCAGATTTCCGTCCAGACCACGTTTGGCCCCGACGTCGAAGGCACGGAAGACAACCCGTTCGTCTGGCAGATCACGGCCGTTGACAACGAGATCGGAACGGTTCCACAGGAGAACATCAACTATCAGTTCACCGAAGCCTACCCCGCGCCGGAGGGTTTGGGTTACCTCCAGGAGATGTGGCAGATCGAGCCGAACCCGGACTATGAACAGATCGTGCTGAGCGTTCCGGAAGGTACGTTCGTCGACCAGGTGATGATTGACACGGTGTCGTTGCCCGAGCCGGCGAGCCTGGCCCTGTTCGGCATGGGCGCGCTGGCGCTGATGCGTCACCGCGGCTAAGCCCCTACCTCTTGTCGGGTCGACCCGGCAAGTGCAGTCTCACGCTCGCCAGTCCGCGCGGCGGCACGTCGCGCTGGCTTTTTTCAAGTGGTCATGCCGGCGCTTTGGCGCTGATGCGTTCGGCGCCTTTGTTCAACACGCGATCGAGTTGGCGGAAGGCCTGGCGGATGCGCTGTTCGTTTTCGACCATGGCGATGCGGATGTAGCCTTCGCCCAGTTCGCCGAACGCGCCGCCGGGGCACATGGCGACCTCGGCCCGGTCGACCATGTCCAGCGCGAAGTCGACGGTCGAACCGTTGTACCGTTCGAGATGCGCGGGGCTGACTTTGGCCCAGGTGAACATCGTCGCCTTGGGCGGGTCGACCTCCCAGCCGATGCGCCGGCAGCAATCGACCAGCACATCGCGCCGCCGTTCGTAGACCCCGGCCTGCTGATCGACGGCGTCGTCGTGTTCGCGCATGGCGATGATCGAAGCGATCTGGATCGCCTGGAAGATGCCGTAGTCGTAGTAGCCCTTGATCGTGGCCAGGGCCTTGAGCATTTCGGGATTGCCCACGCAGAACCCGATGCGCCAGCCGGCCATGTTGTAGGCCTTGCTCATGGTGGTGAACTCGACGCCGACGTCGATCGCGCCCTCGGCCTGCATGAAGCTCGGGGCTTTGTACCCGTCGAAGCACGTCTGGCCGTAGGCGAAGTCGCTGATGACCATGACGTTGTGCCGCCTGGCCAGCGCGACCACGTGCTCCCAGAACGGCAGGTCCACGCACATCGCCGTGGGGTTGTGCGGGAAGTTGAGGATCATCA
This sequence comes from uncultured Planctomycetaceae bacterium, assembly GCA_964473545.1. Lineage (GTDB taxonomy): Bacteria > Planctomycetota > Phycisphaerae > Phycisphaerales > Zrk34 > CAYWKS01. The sequence continues at coordinate 6,080 of CAYYPN010000057.1, read as the reverse complement.
CCTTGGGCTTGGGGTACAGGTGTTCGAGCACGTTCTCGATGCGCTGCAGAAACGCGTCGTCATTGCCCAGGGGGACCTTGATGACATTGCCGCCGGCCAGGGCCACGGCATAGGTGTGAATCTGGAACGCCGGGTCGCCGACCACCGCGGTATCGCCGGGCCCGAGCAGCGCGAGCATGAGGTGGCTGAACCCTTCCTTGGACCCGATACAGGCGACAACGTGCTGTTCGGGGTCGAGCTCGACGTCCCAGACGCGCTTGTACTTGCGGGCGACCTCGCGGCGGAGGTTGTAGACACCCTTGCTCGCCGAGTAGCGCTGGTTACGCAGGTCCGTCGAAGCCTCGGCGAGCTTCTCGACGATCGCCGGGGGCGTCGGATCGTTGGGGTTGCCCATGTTCAGGTCGATCACGTCGTAGCCGGCCTTGCGCTTCTCGTAGGTCAACTGCTTGAGCCGACCGAGCATGTAAGGCGGCAGACGGTGAATGCGATTGGAGATTTCGATCTTCATGGTTGCAGGCATCCGTGCGGGGAAAGAGCCATTGTATCACGGCCCGGGATGAACTAAACGCCCGGTTGGGGCGTCTGGTCTTTTGGCCCGTCGATGCATTTGCCGATATCCTGTGCGGATGAGCCGGGGTGACGCCCGGTTGCGTCAACCGGTCCATGGGAGAGGCCCGCGGTGAGCGATGCCGATAAGAAGAAACTGATCCTCTGCCCCTACTGCGGCAACACGCAGGACCAGCCCGAGGACCGTTGCGCGGCCTGCGGCGGGTTCTTCGATCCGCTGTCGCTCAAGGTCACCCAGCAGCACATGGGCCCGTGGTTCATCCGCGATCGCCACAATCCCTTCCGGCCCGGCTGCAGCTATGAAGTCCTCACCCGCGAGATCGAAAAGGGCAAGATCAAGCCCACCACGATCGTCCGGGGCCCCAGCACGCGGCAGTTCTGGTCGGTCGCCCGCAATGTCGCCGGCGTGGCGCATCTGCTGGGGTACTGCCATGTGTGTGGCGCGCACCTGCCGCCGCAGGCCGACAGTTGCCACGAATGCGGCGAGATCTTCTACGCCCCCCGCCAACGCGATCAGCTCGGCCTGGCGCCCATGGGCGCTGAAGTCCAGGCCATGCCCAAGCTCAGCGACACCGGCGCTTACCAGGCGGTCGGCTCGACGCCGCCGACGCCCCCGCCCAAGCAGAAGTCCACACCGACGTTCTCACCCGGCGCGCAGACACCCGCCGGGGCCGCCGGAGCCGCCGGGGCCGCCGGGGCCGCCGACGCAAACGCGTCAAGCGAATCGTTCAGCGGGTCGTCGATTCTCGCGGGCCTGCGTCCCCAGCAGCAGGGCCGGGGCTCGACCGGGCCGGTCGAAGCGGCCACCGCCCAGGCCACCGCGGCGCGCGACGCCATGGCGTGGATGACCTCGGGCACCGGCGAGGAGCCGGACACGCTGGCGACCGCCGCGGACGCGACCGCGCCCCTGCCGCGCGGCGGCGGCACGAACCTCTGGACGTGGGTGCTGATCGTGGTCAACGTCGTGCTGTTCGCCGCGGCGATCGCCGCGGTCGTCATCGTCGTCGGCCGCAGCCTCGACCAGAGCCCGCCCGTCGCCGGCCCCCAGACGACCGCTCCCGCAACGCCCCCCACCGATAACAGCCAACCCGCTGCGACATCGTCGCCGAACACCCGCACAACGCCCCGGTCCTCGCCGGCGCCGGCTTTTGCCGACGTCGATGAACCGGAGGAGTTCCAACCCACCCCCTCGCCACAACCCGAGCCCACCGCCGAGGAAGATGACGCGGACAACATCTTCGAGCCCGAGCCGGCGGTCGACGAGGCGGCGCGAGTGCGGGAGATCTGGGCCAATCGCTACGCCGAGGCGCTGGACCTGGAGAAACGCGGGCTGCTCGATGAGTCGATCAGGATGCTGCGCCAGATCAAGACTAACGCCCCGGCCAACGCCCAGCCGGCCGACATCGACCAGGCCATCAACCGCGTCAAGGGCAAGATCGACCGCCGCGAGTTGGAAGACTTTTTCCGCTGACCCCCGGAACCCGGAATTACAGGCTCATCTTGCGGCGCCACGTCGCGCCTTCTTTGCCGATCTGCACTTCGATGCCGGCGTCGGCCAGCTCATCACGGATCGCGTCGCTGGTGGCGTAGTCCTTGTTCGCCCGGGCTTCGTTGAGTCGCCGGACCTTTGCCTCGACATCCGCGTCGCTCAACCCCGAAGCCGCTTGCGGCTTAGCAGCATCGACCGCAGGCTCCCCGATGACATTCAGCACCGCGTCCATCCGCCGCAGCGCCGCGATGTCATCGGCCGTCGGATTGGGCGTCGCGTTCATCCAGGCGAACAGCACCCCCAACGCCGCGCTGATGTTCAGGTCGTCCGCCAACGCCTCGGCGAATTGCCGCTCAACATCCGTGTCAACCATCCGCACCACGCCGGCCAACGCCTCGCTCTCGCCGGCAAACGAACGGATGCGCCGCACCGCCTTCTCCGAATCGGCCAGCCCCTTCATGGTGAAGTTGGCATTCTGGCGGTAGTGCGTGCGAAGCAGTTCATAACGCAGCACGCGCGGATCGACCCCCTTGGCCAGCAGGTCGCGCAGGGTGTAAAAGCTGCCCTTGCTTTTGCTCATCTTCTCGCCGTCGACGAGCAGGTGGCGGTTGTGCAGCCAGTAGTTGGCGAAGGGCTTGCCGGTCGCGCCGACCGACTGGGCGATCTCGCATTCGTGATGGGGGAAGATGTTGTCCTCGCCGCCGGTGTGGATGTCGAGCGTTTCGACGCCGTGCGTATCCAGGGCCATCACCGAGCATTCGATGTGCCAGCCCGGGTAACCCGGTCCCCACGGCGAATCCCACTTCATCAGGTGCTTCGGGTCGTGCTTCCACAACAGGAAGTCGGCGGGGTTGCGTTTGCCGGCCTGGTTGGCGTCATCGACGCGCCCGCCGGCGCCGGCTTGCACCTTGTCGAGCGTGTTGCCGCTGAGCTTGCCATACTGCGGGAAGCTGGTCACGTCGTAGTAGACCGCGCCGGCATCGGTGGCGTAGGCGTGGCCGGTCTCGACGAGTTTTTCGATCATGCGGATCATGCCCGGCACGTTGGCCGTCGCCCGCGGCAGGTGGCCCTGCTCATCATCCTCGGCCAGCTTCAAACCGAGCATTTTCGCGTCCAGCAGGAACGCCCCGGTGAAAAACGCCGCCACCTGGTACGGGTCATTGGGATCATCGACGTCGGCCTTGCCCTGTTTTTTCGACTCGCGCAGGCGCTGGGCGGCGAGTTCCATCTTGTCCTGGCCCCCGCCGTCGGCAAGCTGGTCCTCGGTCATGTGCCCCACGTCGGTGATGTTCATTACCTGGACCACGTCGTAGCCGACGAACTCGAAAAACCGCCGCAGGAGGTCGGCCAGCATGAACGTCGAGAAGTTGCCGATGTGGACGTAGTCGTAAACCGTCGGCCCGCAGTGGTACATGCGGACCCTGCCCGGCTCGACCGGCGTGAAAGGCTCGACCTGCCGCGTCAGCGTGTTGTAGAAGCGAATGTCCATAGCGGGCAGATTTTAGGGGATATCGCGATGAAGCGTCATACCCACAGCCGCGCCGCTTATTGAACTATCGCCGCCATCGAACTCGCGCCGGTGTCGCGTAGCGACGCGGCTATCCGTACACCACCTCACGCACCGAGTCCTGCTCTTCGAACCAGTCGATGGTGCGGCGGAGACCTTCGTCGAAGTCGACCTGGGCCTGCCAGCCGATCATCTCCCTGGCTCGCGAGGTGTCGAGGCAGCGGCGAGGCTGGCCGTCGGGCTTGGTCGTATCCCACTCCAGCCGCCCCTTGAACCCGGTCAGCTTCGCGATCTTCTCGGTCAGGTCCTTGATGGTGATCTCGTTGCCGGTGCCGAGGTTGATCGGGATGGGATCGCTCATGCGCTCGGTGGCGGTAAGGATGCCCTCGGCGGCGTCTTCGACGTAGAGAAACTCGCGGCTGGCCGAGCCGGTCCCCCAGCAGGTGACCACATCGTCACCGTTGCGCCGGGCTTCGACGCACTTGCGGATCAGGGCGGGGATGACGTGCGATGTGTGCAGGTCGAAGTTGTCGCCGGGGCCGTAGAGGTTGACGGGCACAACGACGACGCTTTCCAGGCCGTACTCGCGCCGGTAGCCGTCGAGCATGACGAACATGGCCTTCTTGGCCACGCCGTAGGGCGCGTTGGTTTCCTCGGGGTAGCCTTCCCAGAGTTTTTCTTCCTTGAAGGGCACGGGCGTGTGTTTGGGGTAGGCGCAGACGGTGCCGATCTGCACGAACTTCTTGAGGTTGCGCTTGCGGGCGTTTTCGATCAGGTGCATGCCCATGGCGCAGTTGGCGAAGAAGAACCGGCCGGGATGGTCCCGGTTGGCGCCGATCCCGCCGACTTCGGCCGCGAGGTGGATGACCACGTCGGGCTTGAAGGTGTCGTACATCCGCACGACGGCGTCTTCGGTGGTCAGGTCATACTCGGAGTATCGGGGCACGTCGATGCTCGCCGCGCCGCGCTCGGCGAGCTTGCGACAAACGACCTGCCCCAGAAACCCGGCCCCACCGGTCACGGTCACGCGTTTGTCTTTCCACTGCATCATCATCCATCATCCTTTGCTGGCGGTTGGTCAGAACTGGAAGTAAATGAACGGCGCGTTGTCACTGGGCCAGGCGAAGAAGAAGAGCATGGCCATGAAGAAATACGCCAGGGCCAGGCATACGCGGCGCGAACGACGGGATGGATCGAGATCGTTCGGGTTGGTTTCAGCCCAGGCGTTTGGATCGGGCATCTGGTTTCACCCCTGCCCCTGAACGAACCGCCGGTTTATTGATCGTGGCCCACGCGGGCGGGGAGGATGTGGCCGGCTTCGCGGAGCGTCTTCTCACGCGCCGCGGCCTCCAGGTCGTGCTCGACCATCATCTTCGCCAGTTCCTCGAACCCGACCTTCGGTTGCCAATTCAGCACGCGACTGGCTTTGGCCGGGTCGCCGAGCAGCAGGTCGACCTCCGCCGGGCGGAAGTAGCGCGGGTCGGTGGCGACGAAGTCCTTGTAGTCCAGGTCGACGCTGCCGAAGGCGACCTCGAGGAACTCGCGGACGCTGTGCGTTTCGCCGGTGGCGACGACGTAATCGTCCGGCTCGGGCTGCTGGAGCATGAGCCACATGGCTTCGACGTAGTCGCCGGCAAAGCCCCAGTCGCGCTTGGCGTCGATGTTGCCGAGGAACAGCTTGTCCTGCAGGCCCTGCTTGATGCGGCCGACGGCGCGGGTGATCTTGCGGGTGACGAAGGTCTCGCCGCGACGGGGCGATTCGTGGTTGAACAGGATGCCGTTGCTGGCGTGCAGGCCGTACGATTCGCGATAGTTCACGGTGATCCAGAAGGCGTAGACCTTGGCGCAGGCGTAGGGGCTGCGCGGCCAGAAGGGTGTGGTTTCGGTCTGGGGGGTCTCCTGGACCTTGCCGTACATCTCGCTGCTGGATGCCTGGTAGAAGCGGACCATGCGTCGGGTGTAATCCTGGAACTCGCGCACCGCTTCGAGGAGCTTGAGCGTGCCGACGCCGTCGATGTCGGCGGTGTTGATCGGCAGGTCGAAGCTGACGCGGACGTGCGACTGTGCGCCGAGGTTGTAGACCTCGTCAGGCTGGACGGTGTCGAGGACGCGGCGGAGATTGTTCGCGTCGGTCAGGTCGCCGTAGTGGAGTTTGAGTCGGACGTCGTGCTCGTGGGGGTCCTGGTAGATATGGTCGATGTTATCGGTATTGAAGGTCGCCGACCGTCGGATCAGGCCGTGGACCTCATAGCCCTTGCTCAGCAACAGTTCGGTCAGGTACGAGCCATCCTGGCCGGTGATGCCGGTGATGAGTGCGGTTTTACGCTGAGCCATGCCTGCTCCATTAGCATCGAGTTAAACACAACGGCCCCGTCAATCCGGGTCGCCACCCATGGGGTGAGTATCGGACCGGTTCTACGACGACTTGATCGTAGCGGTTCGTGTCAAGGTTGGCGAGCGAGGCCGGGCCTGTCGCTCAACCGCCGGCCCGCCCGGCAAACCGGTGGGCGACCTGCC
>CAYYPN010000056.1:0-11844 GCA_964473545.1 uncultured Planctomycetaceae bacterium | reverse complement strand
GCGGTCAAAGCGGAACTGGACAAGGTCGCCGCCGCCGGTCGGCAGATCATCGACGCGGGGATGCGGTTCAACGCCGGCCATGCGTTGAACTACGTCAACGTCCCCCCCATTGCCGCGCTGCCGGGCGTGCGCGAGCTGCACATCGGCCACGCCATCGTCAGCCGCGCCGTGTTCATCGGCCTGCGCGAAGCGGTCCGCGAGATGAAGACGCTGATGCTCCGCTCGGCGGCGTCGAGTTAACCGCGGCGAACGCAGAGACCGCGGAGCGATTTTCATTTTGGTAGCCGGCGATTCTCATCGCCGTTCTTCGCCATATCATGTCGGCATGACTGACCCCACATCCACCATCGGACCCCAGACGCACCGGGGCACCGATTCGACCGACGAGCATCCGTGGTTACGGTTGCGCGAGTTGCTCGAAGCGGACGATGCTTACGGACTGGTTGAGGCGCTGGACGCCCTGCCGCCGTGGGAACAGGCCCGCGCGATGTCGCGCCTCGATGAGGACGAACGCTCGGCCCTGTTGGCGTTGATCCCGCCGCAGCGGGCGGCCGACCTGGTCGAGATCGTCACGATCACGCAGGCGGTTGACTTGGTGCTGGACATGGAGCCGGTCCACGCCGCGGCGATCGTCGATCATCTGCCGTCGGACGTGCAGGCCGACGTCATCAACGAACTCGACGACGAACAGGCCGAGGCGATTCTGAATCACCTGCCCGAACGTGAGGCGGCCGGGGTGCGCGAGTTGGCGTCCTACGACCCGAACACGGCTGGCGGGTTGATGATCCGCGAGTACCTGGCCTATTACCATTCGCTGAACGTGTCCGACGTCATCGACGACCTGCGTCGCCACGGCGCCCGCTACGCCGACTACGACGTGCAGTACGGCTACGTTGTGAATACGCAGGGCAAACTCGTCGGCGTGTTGCGGTTACGCGATCTGCTGTTCATGCCGCCGCAGACATGCATCGAGACGATCATGATCCCCGACCCCGACGCGGTGCCGGCCGACGCCACGGTCGATGCGCTCAAGCGGCTGTTCGACGAACACGAATACGTCGGCATGCCGGTCGTCGATCCGATCACCCACCGGTTGCAGGGCGTGCTGCGCCGCGATGCGGTGGCCGACGCGATCAACCGCCAGTCGACCAGCATCTTTCTGAAGTTCAGCGGCATCGTCGGCGGCGAGGAGTTCCGGTCGATGCGCCTGCCGGTGCGGTCGGGCCGGCGCCTGGCGTGGCTGAGCATCAACATCGTGCTCAACCTCATCGCCGCCAGCGTCATCGCCGTCTACACCGACACGCTCGAAGCGGCGATCGCGCTGGCGGTGTTCCTGCCCATGATCAGCGACATGTCGGGCTGCTCAGGCAACCAGGCGGTGGCGATCAGCATGCGCGAACTGACGCTGGGCCTGGTGACGCCGCGCGAGGTCTTCCGCGTGCTCTGGAAAGAAGCGTCGGTCGGGATCATCAACGGCCTGGTGCTGGGCCTGCTGCTCGGCACGATCGCCTGGCTGTGGAAAGCCAACCCGTGGCTGGGGCTGGTCGTCGGCACCGCACTGGCGCTGAATACGATCGTCGCGGTGATCCTTGGCGGTTGTCTGCCGCTGATCCTGCGCCGACTCAAGCTCGACCCGGCGATGGTGTCCAGCCCGATCCTGACCACCGTCACCGACATGTGCGGGTTCTTCTTCGTCCTCTCGTTCGCCAGCGTCGTGCTCAGCAAACTGGCGACGTGATGTATCAAAGCCCGCGTCCCGGCGGGGCGTGGGCTTTACGCGCGATTCGCCTCGGACCGTTGCGCCGCCGAGTGAATATAGCGCCGCGGTACGCGCGGGCTCAGCCGCGTCAGCAACTCGTAGCAACTGCTCCGCGCCACCTCGGCCAACTCGTGCAACGCATTGGGCGCCGTCGGATCGTTGGCGTATACCTCGACCGGCGTGCCCACCGTCGCCTCGGGCAGGTCGGCCAGATCGATCACGTGCTGGTCCATGCTGATCGCTCCGCGCACCTCGGCCGGCTGGAGTTGATCGCCGACGCGCACGACGACCTTGTTGCTCAGCGATCTCGGGTAGCCGTGCGAATAACCGACCGGCACGATGCCCAGGCGCGACTCGCGCCACGTGGTGAACGTCGCGCCATACCCGACGGGCGTCCCGCTGGGCACGCTGTGAACGTGGACGATGCGGCTCATCCACCGAGCGATCGGCTCCAAACCCGTGACCCCGCCGTTGATCGAGCCGGTCATGTCCGTCTCGCCGTAGCCGTACAACCCCAGCCCGACGCGCAGCATGTCGCGGTGGTACTTGCGGTCGCGCAATGCCGCATGCGTGTTGGCGAAGTGAATGATCACATCCTCGCCGATCGCGTCGCCGCACCGTTCGATCAACCGATCCATGACGTGCATCTGGCGATTGGTCATGGAGATGTCGGTCGCGGCGCAGGCCGGATGCGTGAACAGGCCGGCGAGCTTCACGTAGCGCATCGGCTTGATCCGCGTGATCGTCTCGACCGCTTCGTCGAAGGTCATCCCGCCGCGCGACATGCCGCTGTCGAGCTCGACGTGCACGGCCAGCGGCGTGCCGAACTGCTTGCCGATGGCGTCGACCTGCTGCAGTTGCTGTTGGCTGTGTACGGTCAACTGCAATCGACCGGCCACGGCCGCGCGGTACAGCGCATCGGTTCGGGCCAGTTCCCGCACGGGCATGAGCACGAGGATCGGCGTGGGGATTCCCGCCGTGGCCAACTCCCGCGCCTCGTCGGCGCTGTACACCGCCAGCAGGTCCACCCGCTCGTCCGCCAGCCGCCGCGCCACCTGGGCGGCGCCAAGCCCGTACGCATCGGCCTTGACCACCGCACAAACCCGGCAGCCCGGCCCCGCCGCCTCGCGCAGCCGTCGCAGGTTCGCGCTCAACGCCCCCAGATCTACTTCCAGCCAATTCGTCGGATTCATCGTCGCTCCGTCAGACCACTCGTTTGTTGCCCTCGCAACCATACGTGCCGGCCGGCCGGTTGCCCGCGGCACGAGGCGGCTATACAGTGCATCGTCCCATGCTCGATTGTCAGAGCACAATTTACCACCGACCGCCCACCGACAAGGAGGCCAATCGCGCTGCGGTCAGCGGGGCGAGGTGTTAGGCATCTCACTTTGGCCGATCACGCCAGGGCTGCTCAAGCGGCAACCCTCACGCCATCGGCCAAGGCCCTCGCCCTCCTGGCTCATTCGCCCGGCAACACACCATGCAGGATGTCTTTGACGAATCGGTCACATTTGCCGATCTGGGTCTGTGCAGTTCGCTGCTCAAGGGGCTCGATGCCATGGGGTTTCAACACCCCACCCATATCCAGAGCAAGCTGATCAAACCCATGCTCGAAGGTCGCGATCTGCTGGGCCAGGCCAAGACCGGCACCGGCAAAACCGCCGCCTTCGCCCTGCCCATTCTCAACAACGCCGACAAGGAAACCGGCGCCCAGGCGCTGATCCTCGCCCCGACACGCGAACTGGCCATCCAGATCGTCAGCGAGATCGTCGAACTCGGCAAGTTCACGCCTCTCGATGCCGTGCCCGTCACCGGCGGCGCCTCGGCCAACACGCAGCGCGACGCACTCAAACGCGGCGTCCAGATCGTCGTCGGCACCCCGGGCCGCGTCATGGACATGTACCAACGCAAGGCCCTGCCGTTCAACAACCTGCGATGGGTTGTCCTCGACGAAGTCGACCGCATGCTCGACATCGGCTTCCGCGAAGACATCCGCAAAATCCTCAGCAAGATCACCCATCCGCATCAGACCGTGTTCGTCTCGGCCACGATCAGCGAGGAGATCGAACGCCTGGCCCGTCGTTTCATGAACGACGACGCGGAGAAGATCGTCACCGTCGCCAAAAGCCTGACCGTCAGCCAGGTCGATCAGAAGTACGTGCCGGTGTCTAAGCGCGACAAGACACGCATGCTCGTGCATCTGCTCAGCCACGAAGACCCGGCGTTGACGCTCATCTTCTGCCGCATGAAGGTCACGGTGCGCGACGTGACCCGCGCCCTGAAAGATCACGGCATTGACGCCCACGAAATTCACGCCGACCTCAATCAAAGCAAACGCAATCGCATCATGAAACGACTCCGCGAAGGCAACCTCGAGGTGCTGGTCGCATCGGACCTGGCCAGCCGCGGGTTGGACGTGCAGGGGATCACGCACATCATCAACTACGACCTGCCGGAGGATCCGGAGGTTTACGTGCACCGGATCGGCCGCACCGCGCGGGCCGGTCGCTCGGGCGTGGCGTGGACCTTCGTCGAGCCGGAACAGGGTCAACTGCTCACCGAGGTCGAGAAACTGACCGGGGTGTTGCTCGAACGGTTGGAGTATCCCGACTTCGAGGAGAGCAAGCCCCCGGAAGGCCGGGACGAGCCCCGAGGCGACCCGACCCGCAAAACCGATCCGGGCCTGACCACCGCCCACCGCTACGCCAAAGACAACGCCGATCCCGAGCCCGACCCGAACAAATTCCCCGGCGGCATTGTCCCCAAGGGCCCGGCCCCCCGCGGCCTCGGCTCACGCATGCGCACCCGCCGCAACCGCTGACCCACGCCAGGCCACGCCAGACCAGCAAGCGCCTTCGATCGCCGACCCGGATTTTCCCTTCCGGAGGGGTGGACGCGCGCCCCCATCCGCACGACAATGCCCCTCCCCTGCCGATTCCACACGACTGCGGAGCTTTGTCATGCCTGAATCCGACACTCGCTGCAAAATTCACATCATCTCCAACACCCACTGGGACCGCGAGTGGCGCTTCAGCTTCGAGGAAACCCGGCTCCGTCTCGTCGAGGTCCTCGACAAACTCCTGGACATCTTCGACACCGACCCCGACTACAAGCACTTCCACTTCGACAGCCAGACCATCGGCATCGAAGACTACCTCGAAGTCCGCCCGGAGAACCGCCCCCGGATTGAACAAGCCATCCAAAGCGGCCGGCTGCTCGTGGGGCCCTGGTACAGCCTGCCCGACGAGTTCATGGTCAGCGGCGAGTCGCTGGCCCGAAACCTGTTCATCGGCCACCAGGTCGCCAGGGACCTGGGCAAGGTGATGAAGGTCGGGTACAACCCGTTCAGCTTCTGCGGGCAGAACAGCCAGATCGCCCAGCTCTACAACGGCTTCGACATCGACAGCATCATCTTCTACCGTGGCATCGGCACCGAAGGCGATGGCAAGGACTTCTACCTCGAAGCTGCCGACGGCTCGCGCGTGCTCAACATCCGCCTCACTCCGCGCACCCGTTTCAACTTCCTCTACCTCGTCGGCCGCGCCCTGTACTTCGGCCAGCTCCCCGCGGATAAGAATAAATACGTCATTGACGAAGGCGGACGCATCTGCCGTTTTGCCGAGGATCAGCTCGAAGCCCGGGATTTCGACATGATCCGCGCCGACTACCAGTGGAATACCGACTGGCTGGAAGAGCGCATGGCTGAATTCTTCGAAGACGCGAAAAAGCCGGCCACCACCCGTCACCTCATCGGCATGGACGGCTACGACAGCGCCGCCCCCAGCCAGTTCACCACGAAGATCATCAAACTCGCCCGCAAGCTCGGCTACGACATCGTCCACGACTCCCTGCCCAGAACCGTTGCGGCGATCCAGAAAGAAGCCCCGAAGAACCTGCCCGTCGTCCGCAAAGAGATGCGTTACAAGCGGGGCACGCCCATCGGGACGCTGACCGCCCGCTACCACATCAAGCAGCAGAACCGCAGGGCCGAGTTCGACCTGCAGCGTGGGGCCGAGCCCTTCAGCGTGCTGGCGATGCACAGCAGCAAGCACGCGTACCCCGAATCGTCGCTCCTGATGGCATGGAAGACCCTGCTGGCCAACCAGTGCCACGACTCGATCGGCGGTTGTGCCGCGGACAAGGTCCACCGTGCGATGGAGATTCGTTTCGCCCGCACGATGGAGATCAGCCGCGCTTTGAGCAAGCGGGCCCTGATGAGCATCGCCGAGAAACTGGACTGCCGGGATCTTCCTAAGAATCATACCGCGGTGTGTCTGTTCAACCCGCTGACCCGTGAGCGGGATGAATTGATCGAGGCCTACGTCATGGTACCCAAGGAGATCGGCCTTACCCGGCCGGGCCTGTTCACCCCCGAGGACGAAGCGGTCCCCTGCCGCATCGTGAGCGACCAGGACTGGACCGCGAACGTCGAGAAGTTCAGCATGGACGTGCACGAAGAGGTCGCCTGCCAGACCTGGCGGATCACGCTCAATGCCCGGGCGCTGCCGCCGCTGGGCTGGCGGACGCTGCTGCTTCAGGAGGACCCCGAGGGCCGCTGCGGCATCGAGGACCCTGCGGGTGAAGCCGCCGCGAACGTGATGGAGAACGATCACCTGCGCGTCGAGATCAATGCCAACGGGACCCTGAACATGCGGGACAAATCGACGGGGCGCGAATTCCAGGGTCTGGGTTATTTTGAAGACCGCGGCGAGCGCGGCGGGCCGTGGCACAGCGGGCTCGTCCCCAACGACCAGCCGATCACCAGCCACGATTGCCGAGCCGAGGCCCGCGTGGTGCGCGAGGATGCGTTCGCCTCCACCCGCGAAGTGTCGCTGAGGTTCACCATGCCGGCCGACGTGACGGCGGACGAGCAGGCGCGCACGACTGAAACCGTCGACCTGCCGATCCGCACCAGGCTCACGCTCCGGCATGACCGCGACCTGCTCGAATTTGAAACGACCGTTGACAACATCGCCAGAAGCCATCGCCTGCGTGTGATGTTCCCCAGTGGTCTGGCGGGTGCGAAGACCCATGAAGCCGAGGGTCAATTCGACGTTGTTTCACGCCAGATCATTCCGATCGATCCGACGGATCGCGAGATTCCCGGCGGTGATTTCATAGAGCCGTGCGACCACGCCCCGGTGTCCACGCATCCTCAGCTTTCGTTCATGGATGTCTCGGACGGCGAAGCCGGGCTGGCGATGATCAACTCGGGCATGTGCGAATACGAGGTGATCGACGACGAGCCGCGTACGATCGGGCTGACGCTGCTGCGGACGTTCCCGAAGCTGAAGATCATGCACGCCTACATGGAAGGCCGTGAGGGCCAGTGCCTGGGCGAAGGGACGTTCCGGTATGCCTTGAAGCCGCACGCGGGCAACTGGGAGCAGGCCGACCTGCACCACACCGCCGCCCGGTTCAACGTCCCGGTGACCGTGCTGCAGTTCGTGACCGACGCAGGCAGGGGCAAGCTTCCGCTGAGCCGGTCGTTCCTGAACGTCGAAGGCGCGGTGGTCGATTGCGTCAAGAAGTCCGGCCGCAACAACAACCTGATCGTGCGGGTGCACAATCCCCACCCGACGAAGCAGAAGTATCGGCTGACCTGCGATGCGAAGCTCGGCAAGGCCTGGCTGTGCAATCTGGAAGAGAAGCGGCAGGATGAACTGTCGCCGAAGAAGCACAGCCTCAGCGGGTCGATCGGGCCGAAGAAGATCCTGACGCTGGAACTGGCCCTGGCCCCCGGAAAATGATCGCGTCAGGCGCCCAACATGTGACGGCAACCCGTGCTACACTGTTTGCGGCACGTTAACGCACTTCCGGAGCCGTCGTGACTACCGCCACGATCAACAACAACGAAGCGTCCGGCCTGTGGCAATCCGCCCAGCGTCGGGCGCTGCGCCGTTCATGCCCCGAGGCGGTCATCTTCGACTTTGGCGATACGCTGGTCCGCTTCAGCCACGTCGACAAGCGGGCCCTGTTTGAGCAGGCTGCCTGGCGGACCTATCGGCTGTGGGCGCAACGCCAGCGGCGCATGCCCGGGTTCCGCCGCTACTACCTGCACCAGGCGTTCGCGATGCGATGGGCGTTTGCCAAGACGACGATCCTGCGGCGTGAGCTCGATGCGTTGAAGTACATGCAGCGGGCCTGCACCAAGCTGTGGCTGACGGCGCCGAGCGAGTTCTTCGATGAATTGATGTGGCAGTGGTACAAGCCGCTGGCGGAGGCGGCGACGCTCGAACCCGACGCCCCGGCGGTGTTGGACACGCTGCGTGACGCCGGGTGCAAGCTCGGGTTGATCAGCAACACGTTCCTTCCGCCGCACGTGATGGACCGGCATCTCGACGAGTTGGGCTTGAGTGAATACTTCCCGGTGCGGGTGTACTCCAGCGCCTTGAAGCACCGCAAGCCGCACCCGCGCATTTTCGCCGCGGCATTGAGCGAACTGGACGTCGAGGCGGCGCGAGCGGTGTATGTGGGTGACAGCTACGACCATGACATCGCCGGGGCCACGCGCAGCGGCATGCGTGCGGTGTGGAAGCCGATCGAAGGGGCGAACGGCCATCGGCTGCCCGAGGGGGCGAAGATGATCGGACGACTGGGGGACCTGCCTGAAGCGTTGGGGTTGGAGCCGTCGTAAAAAAGCAGGCGGCTCGGTCGTACTACTGACCGAGCCGCCATCCTCCTATCAAGCCCGTGGTGTCGAGCCTTCGCGTGTTCCGTGTCGGCGAAGCGCGTCAGTCCAGCCGCCCGCGGCGAAGGAGCATCAATCCACTGACAGCCAGCATCGCCAGGGACGCCGGTTCGGGAATCGGCGTGGTCACGGCGGTGTCGGATTCGATCACATCATTCCCGCAACCCCAGGCCAGGTGCAGGTTCAGGTCAAACGTGGCCGGCGCGCCCAGGGCCAGCAGGTCGAGCGTGTACTCGATAAGGAACGTGCCCTCTTCGCCGGCGTAGTCGAAAGTGGTCCAGTCGATCGCGGCATCGCCGAGCTTCTGGCCGGCGTCGAGACCGTCGATGACCTGCCACGGACCGGCGACATCGCGGACCTTGGCGTCGGGGCCGTAATCGTTCGCCACGAGTTGGTTGTTGGTCAGGTAGCTGCGCGGGTTGTCTTCAAGGGCTTGCACGTCATTGCCATCGTTGACCGCATAGATCTCACCGGCGCTGTAACCGCGGCCGGCCGACTGCGTGACGACGGCCATGCTCTGGCCACCGACGGTGACGAACAGGTCGCCCAGGTGCCAAGTGCTGCCGGAGGCGTCGGCGGTGAAGGGGCTGCTGGTGACGACGAGGACGTTGAGCGTGCCGTCGGAATTGATGCGGCCGTGCATTTCTTCCAGGTCAAACTTTTCGCCGGTGTTGCCGCCGGGGCTGGGCACGTAGCCGACGCCGCCGGGATAGTTGATCGGCGCGTAGTCGTTGGCGATGGTGCCGAAGGTCAGGCCCGAGTTATCGATGCCGTTGGCCTGGGTGAAGGGCGTGACGCCCCAGCCGGTGACCACGCCGTTGGGGTCGACGTTGAGTGTGCCGGCCGAAGCGACGGCAGCGAAGCCGGTGAAGACGGCGGCGATTGCGAGGGTGTGCGAAAGACGATTCATCATGGTGCTACTCCTGAATTGCGCGGGGTGTGTCGCGCGGTGATGCGTTTGTGCCGAATCGGATCGGCGTGGTCCTGGTTGTCCCCTGTCGGGGCCGCAAGGCGGGGGCGCAACGACGCGACCCTGTCTCGCTTGCGGCGAGGCGGTGGGTCCTGGCTTGGAGCGTCTCTGATCTCTTCCGGGAGTTTGCCGGCGGCGACCGGCATTGCGGCGAAGCGATGGACAGACAGACAACCGCCGTGCCAGCGATGGCCCGGACGCACGAGATGAAAGCTAACCCGTTATTGAATAAGGGCTTGGCCGCGGGGCTCGGACGGATTGCCGAATAAGCCGGTCGTAACGGTTATGACGGCCGGCGACCTGGCCGCCACATGGGGGCCCGGTGAATGATGCGGGCGATCATCGCGACAACACCGCCGCCGGGCGGACGAGCAGCTTGCGTAACACCGCCAGCAGTGTCGACGCCGGTTCGAGGTAGTTGTTCGGTGGCCGGAAGTAGATGGACCCGGCCTGGTCGCTGGTCGGCGGATCAACCAGCCGCAGACTTCCCGGTGCGTCGTCGAGTCGCTCGTACAGCGTCTTGACGTGTCGCGTGCGGAAGATCAGGTCCTGCTCGTGCAAGCGCAACGACTCGACGCCCAGGCTCGTCAGCGCCGCGCGAATCTCGGCCAGCACCAGCAACGTCTGGGCGCTGTCGGGCAACGGGCCGTATGCATCGACCAGCGCCTTGGTCACCTCGGCCAGTTCGTCCGGCGACGCGGCGCGGTGAATCCGGCGATAGGCCTCCATGCGATGTTTGTCCGAGGGGATGTACTGCCGCGGCAGTTGACCGGCGATGCCCAACTCGAGGTGCGTGTGCGAAGCGGTCGGCGGGGTCTCGTTCTTGAGCTTGGCCGTCTCCTCTGCGAGCAACTGGCAGTACATCTGGTAACCGACGGTGGCGATGTAGCCGGACTGTTCGGGGCCGAGGATGTTGCCGACGCCTCGGATTTCCATGTCGCGCATGGCGATTTTGAACCCCGCGCCGAGCATGGCGTATTGCTCGATGGCCCGCAGACGCTTGAGCGCCACCTCACTGAGCGTTCGCGTCTCCGGCAACAGCAGGTAGCAGTACGCGCGATGCTTGTACCGCCCCACCCGGCCGCGGAGCTGGTGAAGCTCGGCCAGGCCAAAACGATCGGCGTCGGCGATGAACATCGTGTTGGCGGTGGGGATGTCGATGCCGGATTCGATGATCGTGGTGCAGACCAGCACGTCGGCCTCGCCGCGCACGAAGCGGAGCATCACGTCCTCCAGTTCGCGTGGCTTCATCTGGCCGTGGCCCACGATGAACCGGGCCTCGGGCACCAGCGTCCGCAGGTCGTTGGCCACGGCGTGGATGTTGTGCACCCGGTTATGCACGAAGAAGCACTGGCCCTCGCGGTTGAGTTCGCGAAGGATCGCCTGCCGCACGCGCTGGCGGTCGTGGGGCAGCACCTCGGTGACGATGGCCCGCCGATCGGCCGGGGGCGTCGACAGCGAACTGATGTCACGCAGGCCGAGCAACGACATGTGCAGCGTGCGCGGGATCGGCGTGGCCGACATCGTCAGCACCTCGACGGTCACGCGGAAGCGCATGAGCTTGTTCTTATGCTCCACGCCGAAGCGCTGCTCCTCGTCGACGATGACCAGGCCCAGCTCGTTGAACTGCACGTCTTCGGAGAGGATGCGATGGGTGCCGATGAGGATGTCGACACGACCCCCGGCGGCGGCTTCGATGATGCGCGACGCCTCGGCGCCGGTCTTGAACCGGCTGATGCTCTCGATGCGGATGGGGTAGTCGGCCATCCGCTGGCCGAACGTGCGCTCGTGCTGCTCGCAGAGCACCGTCGTGGGACAGAGCACCGCGACCTGTCGCCCGCCTTCGACAGCCTTGAACGCGGCGCGCATCGCCACCTCGGTCTTGCCGAAGCCCACGTCCCCGCAGATCAGCCGGTCCATCGGCCGGCCCTGCATCATGTCGCGCTTGACCTCGGAGATCGCGGCAAGCTGGTCTTCGGTTTCCTCGTAAGCAAACTCTTCCTCGAAGCGGGTCATCCACGGGGTGTCGTCGTCGTACTGGATGCCGGGCATGGCGGCGCGGGCCGCCTGCACGCGCAACAGTTCGGCGGCGAGATCTTTAACGGCCTCGGCAACCTGCTCCTTCTGCCGCTTCCAGCGCTTGCCGCCGAGTTTGCTCAAGGGCGGACGACCGCCGAACCCGCCGATGTACTTGTTGACGCGCTCGATCTGGCTGGCTGGCACGTGCAGCAGTGCCTTGTCGGCGAACTCGAGCGTGAGATATTCCTCCGCAGCCTCGTCCTTGCGCATCGTGCGCAGGCCGCGGAAGATGGCGACGCCGTGTTCGGAATGCACAACGTAGTCGCCGACCTCCAGATCGAAAAACGTTTCGGCGCCGGTGGGGGACAGGCCGGTCACCCGGCGCAGGCGGCGGCGCGTGGTGTA
>CAYYPN010000055.1:11249-11881 GCA_964473545.1 uncultured Planctomycetaceae bacterium | reverse complement strand
CAAGGCCGCCCGATGCGCGTACCGGAGTGGATGGGGAAGGACAGCGAATAGCGAATAGGAGAACGAAGCGTTCGCTGCGGGATTCGGGGCTCATGCGGCACAACGAACCGCTCGCCTATTCGCTATTGGCTATTCGCTATTGGCTTCTCGTAGTTCTTATGGAACTTCGAGCTTCCGATTCAACATCGCCGGGCCGTCCATTTCGCGCAGGCCCACGCGCAGCGACCGGCCGGACAGCTCGGTCGCGGCGTCGGGGAAGCGGAAGCGTTTGACCACGGTTTCCTGCGGTTGCAGGCGGGCGACGATGCGCTGCTGGTTCGGACGATCCGGCACGATGGCGAAGGCGTACAACGACCGCGGCTCGTCGCCCCGATTCGTAATCAACGCCGTCACCACCACGTCCAGGCCACCATCCCGGCCCGGCTCCAACCCCAGCGTCGGGTGATACTCCACATCCGACAACCCGATCTCCAGCGGCACCGCCACGCGAATGCGGTAGTCGCGATCCGCCTCCAGCCGCAGCGCCGCGTCGATCGACTTGTCACCGGCCAGCGAACTGATCGGAAACGTCACGTCCACCGGCACTTCGATCGAGCCCATGGCGGGGATGTTGAAATGAATCACGCGCGGCT
>CAYYPN010000055.1:0-11239 GCA_964473545.1 uncultured Planctomycetaceae bacterium | reverse complement strand
GGCTGGATCGTCCAGTCTTTCTGGCCGTCGATGCGCAGGCGACCGGCGATCGGCCGCTGCCACGGGTTGGCCATGTGCAGCTTGACCGGGTGCACCTTGTAGCTGGATTCGAGAAAATCCGGATCGAATCGCATCGACGCGCGGAAGCGCGCCAGCTTGGCGTCGATGCCATCGATGAACACCGGCGTCGACCCGATCGGCACGACGTGGCGGCCGGCGTGATTGCCGTCGCGAATCATCAGCTCCCGCTCGTTGCCCCAGACATCGATCAGGCGCGGCGACTCGCCGAGATACAAGTCCAGCTCGACATTCTTACGCGGTGACGACTGGTTCCACGCCACCAGCGCCCCGCCGCCCGGGCCGTCGAGAATGTAGCAGCGCACCCCCCGGGCCAACGCCATCTCCCCGACGATCCGCCGCTCAGACAGGCGATCGATCATGTTGGCGAACACCGACAGCAACGGGTCGGGCACGATGTCCTTGCGCTGCGCATCGCCGCCCTGCCACGGATGGTCGATGTAGAGTACGACCGGATCGACCTTCCACGCCTCGACGAGGCGCAGCGCCAGGTCTTCGACACGCTGTTCGTGGCTGTACTGCGGCGCGGGCAACGCCTGGAGAATCAGCGACAGCCCCTGCGAAGGCTCGGGCCAGGTCCGGGCGTAGGCTTCGATCCGATCCGGCCGCACCGCCGCGGGAATGTGGATGTTCAAGGCGTCGGCTTTCGCCGCGGCCGGGCTGACGTCGTGCTCGGCCGACCAGGGCAACACCACCGTCGCCTCCGGCACCAGCGATGCGAACCAGTCGTTGAGCTTGGGATACAGCGTGGCCAGGTCGTCGCGCCAGAACGCCTCGCCCGAGTCGGCGGCGCCGACCTGCCAGTAACGGACCTGCTGGCCGTAGCGGACGAGCGTGGCCTGCAAAGCCGCCTGCCAGTGCTCCGGGTCCGACGCCAGCAGGGCCAGGGGCATGTCCGGGTCGGTCTTGGCCAGGATCGCCAGTTCCTGCGGCACGCCGGCCAGGCTCAACGTCAACCGCCGGTCATCGATCAACTGTGCCACCAGCGGGTCCGGCCGCTCGGACAAGGCCGCCAGGTCCTCGTGACTCATCCGGTCGTTCCACACATCCGCGATCAATGCCTTGGCGCCGATGCGATCGAGCACGTCCGGCAGGAGCCGGCGCTGCGTGTCGGGCAGGCCCTCGGCCACCACGCCGAACCGCCGATTCGCCGACGCCGAACCGCGCCCGTCGGGCATCCAGCAGAACGCCGTGACCCGTCGCCCGACCAGTCCGCGGTCGCCGGTGACCTGCAGGTCCGCCCAGTACCAGCCGAACCGGGGCAACTGCGGCGACCAGGTCCACCGCGGCGCCTGGCGACCGTCGAGCACGCGCGACTGCTTGGCGATCAACGTGCCCGACTCGTCGTACAACCTGACGTCGCTTTGCAGCTTTTCGCCGGTCAGGTCGCGGACCGTGACGGCCAGGTCAGGCCGATCCGGCGCCCGCAGGATGTTCGTCGGGCTGCGGGTGGCGATCTCGATGCGCGGCAACTGGAACAGCGACACATCGTCGAACCACACCGTCGCGCCGATGTCTTCGTGGTAAAGCTCGTGCTTGCCGATGACCGGCCGTCGGAACTCGGTGCTTTGCAGCAACTCCAGGCGCAGCACGATCCAGGCGGCGTTGTCATGGTCACCGTCGAGCCGAATCTTGATCCGCGTCCACCGGCCATTGCTGACCACCAGGTCGCTGCGGGCGAGGCTGGGCTCGATACGGCGGCCGTGCTGATCCACGAAGTAGCCGGTCATGCGGACCCGGGCGTGTTCGAGCTCGGCGGTGCGGATCTCGGCGGTGACGATGTAGTCGGCCCCGGGCACCGCGGCGATCGCGCCGTGCTCGAGCACGACCCCGCTCGATCCGCCGTCGGACTGAAGCCGCAGGGAATGCTCGCCGGACACCTGCTGTGTGGTGTCGAAGCCGGTGACGTCGGCGGTGTAGGCCGGGTACCCGGGTCCGGTCATGACGAACCAGTTGCGCGGCAGGTCTTCGAAGTTGCCCATGGCGCGTTCTTCGAAGTCGAAGACGTGGACGACCCGCCGGGACAGGTAGCTGCGGGCGCGCGAACCGCCCGGGACGTTGGGATCGCGGTCCTGGGCCACGACCACGCAAGCCGACCCTGCCGCCAGCGCAGCCACAGCAATGAGACACAAACGCGTCATGTGCGTTTTATCGGTCGTATCCCCGCCCGTGCTCCAGTGCCCGACCCTTGTTTCACACGCCAGAAGCGGGTAGAAAACCCAACCATGCAGGAGAATCCCAAAGCGTACATGACGGATCGTGAAATCGCCGCCGAAGACGATTGTGCGGTGGTGCGGTACGACCCGAACCGCTGCTGGAACGGGTACACCGTGTTTTCGTTTGAAGCAGGCCCGCCGCAAACGCGGTTGATCGACATGAACGGCCGCGTGCTGCACACCTGGCGGCAACGCTGCGAACGGGCGAAGCTCCTGCCCGGCGGGAACCTGCTCATGACCGGCGAGACCCGTCACCAGGTCCTCGAACTCGACTGGCGCGGCCGACTCGTCTGGGAATATCTCGCGCCCGGGCCCGTCCACCACGACGCGACGCGCCTGGACAACGGCAACACCGTGCTGCTCTACCGCGAACCGGTCCCCGAAGAAGTGCGCCAGCGCTCGGCCGACCCCGAACGCCGCAACGTCCGGATCGAATCCGACGCGATCCTGGAGGTTACCCCCGACGGCGAAGTGGTAACCGACTGGCACCAGTACGAACATTTCGACATCGACTGGTACAAGCCCGCCAATCGCCTGAACCCCGACTGGACGCACACCAACACGATCAACTGCCTGCCCGCCAACCGCTGGTTCGATGCCGGGGACCCGCGCTTCAAGCCCGGCAACTACCTGATCAGCATGCGCAGTCTCGACACGATCATGATCGTCGACCGCGACAGCGGCGAGATCACCTGGCAGTACTCCGGCGACTATCGCGGCGGGCTGTCCGGCCCGCACGAGCCGTACATGATCCCGCCCGATCGGCCCGGCGCCGGTCACATCCTCATCTTCGACAACGGCGTCGAGGAGGCCCACCACGGCGCCTCGATCGTGCTCGAACTCAACCCGACCACCAACCGGGCCGTATGGACCTACGAAGCCAACGATTTCTTCAGCGGGTACCGCGGCACCGTCGAGCGCATGCCTAACGGCAACACGATCATCAACGAAGCCGACCACAAGCGCATGCTGGAAGTCACGGCGGACGGCGAGGTGGTGTGGGAGTATCGCCTGACGCCGCGCTGGCGGGCCGGCCGTTGCCATCGCGTGCCGTACGACCGGGTCCCGGCCGAGGCGAAACTGCCGGCAGCGGCGCAGACGCCGATTGACCTGTCGCCATCGCCGCGACCCAAGCCCGTTTACGAACGAGGCGGCATCCCCACGATCCCCGATTAATCATTCGTCCCGCCCGGCCGTCGCCGATAGCATGACCCCGCGGGGATACGAACCCGACGGAGCCCTGTCATGAAAATCGGAGTCATCGCCGATTCGCACGATCGCCTGCCGACGCTGGAGCGGGCGGTGGCGATGTTCGTCGAGCAGCAGGTCGACGCGATCCTGCATGCTGGAGACTTCGTCGCGCCGTTCGCCGCCAAGCGACTGGTCGCGCCGTACGTGCCCGATGAGATCCCCGTGCACGCGTGCTTCGGCAACAACGACGGCGAGCGCAAGGGGCTGTCGGGCGTGCTGGGGCAACTGGTCGACGGGCCGATCCGCCTCGAACTCGGCGGCCGCACCATCGTCATGGATCACTACATCGACTGGATCAAGCCCGAGGATCGCCGCGGCGCCGACGTGGTCATCTCCGGCCACAACCACGAGGTCGCCAACGAGACGCGCGACGGCGTGCTCTACCTTAACCCCGGCGAATGCTGCGGCTGGCTCACCGGCCGCTGCACCGTCGCCCTGCTCGACACCGACGGCCCGTCGGCCCGGATCATCGACATCGCGACGTAGATCGAACGCCGGGGTCGTGGACGACCCGGCTCGCTGAAGGTGTCATGTTCGGCGCGCCGTAAGGCGTGGGTGTTGGTGTTTGCCTCGCCTCTACGAAGCGACGCGGCTACGCCGCGTTGCGGCGCGCGCTTGAAAGGCCGGCCCAACGTGTGGGTCACGCGCCGGACCGCGCCCGCAGGGCGTCGGCTCGTTTGACGGTGATGATGTTCAGCTTCAGGCCCGGCTGGTAGCGCTTTTCGCCGACGATGCCGACGACCTGGCCCAGCATAGACCGCAGGGACCGGTCATCGCGCGGCTCGACGTAGCCGATCGTCAGGCCCGTCAGCGGATCGACCAGCCGATACAGCAACGGACGCTGCTGGCCGGTGTACAGGGTACTGGCCAGCAGTTTGCCGACCGCGGTGTACTCCGGCGCCGCGCCGTCGGCGGCGTTGACGATCGTGGCGTCGGTCGTCTGTCGGGTCGCGGCAAGCTCAGCCTGGGCGTCGGCCAGATCCCGCCACGCCCGGAGCACGCTGATCCGGGCCGACACGATCGCCGACTGCGACGGGCTCAACGCATAACCGGCCTTGGCGGCGCGGTAGTCGGCCAGCAACGCATCGATCGGCCGGTCGGTCAGCGCCCGCGTCGACGCCTGGCCGAAGCGCTGGTCGAGGTCAGCCAGCACCGTGCCCGCATCGCCGCCCGTGACCGCATCCACCCGGGCAACATCCTCAACCGGCGCGGTGGCCGCCGCTTCGGTGGCTTGCGTGGCCGCGTCGTCGCCGGCGTCGATCGGTTCGACTTCAATGATCGCCACCGTATCGTCGGGTTCATCCGCCGTGGTCGTGGCGGGTTCGGGTTCGGGTGCAGGCTCGGGTTCAATCGTCGCCACCATTTCGACTTCCTCGGCCGCGGGTTCGGTGATCGTTACGTCTTCAACGACTTCGACCGGCTCGGTCGGCTCGGTCGGCGTGGTGGTCGTGTCATCGGCCGCCGGTACATCGGGCTCGTCGGCCGTCTCGGTCGTGGTGGTCGGTTGGGCTTCGACAACTTCAACCGCTTCCTGTACGACGGGCTGAGTTTCCTGGGTTTCTTCGACGGCCGGCTCGGTCGTTTCGACCAGTTGTTCGGGCGTGGCCTGTTGGACGAACTCGCCGGAGATGTAGAGCATCGCGCCTTCGGGCGGGGCGATCTTGTACCAGCCGCTGTCGGTGCCGAGGACCTGGACCTGGTCATCACGGTTGAGCTTGAGTTGGATCTTGTAGCTCTGGCTGGGCCCGGCGGGCGAGGGGGCGCGAACGCGCACATCGTCGCCGGTGACCCGGCCGGTGTTGCCGTCGCCGAGTTCCACGTACTGCATGGAGATGTAGCTGAATTGATCCGGGGGCGGATCGACCATGTACCAGCCGTAGCGGATCTCGCGGACGTGGAGGCGGTCGTCGGCGTTGACCTTGCCGACCTGGTAGTAGGTCTGGCTGGGCCCGGCGCGGAGGTAGACGTCATCGCCGGTGACGACGCCGACGAAGGGCGTGGTCGGTTCCTGGGCCTGGGCCGCGGCGGCAGCCGCCAGTGTTGCGACGGACGCCACGATACAGATTCGGATCGCCTTGAGCATGGCTATACCCTCTATGACAAGCCAACGATGGACCCTATCGACGGGCCCGTGGTGCGTCAACAATTCTAACGTTTTACCGCCGCCGTTGCGGACCGCTGGTTGCGAGTCGGCTAGAATCGCTTCCCACCCGAAGGTTTCGCCGGGCCACCATTGGAAAGGACGTCCCGACCGTGTTCCAAGTTCATTTTGAAAACCTGCGACAGCAACCGGGCGTGGGGTCGGTCTATCGCCGGTTGACCGGCAGGCCGGCCTGGGTGTGGGGGACGGCGCTGGCGATCGGGCTGCTGCCGTTTGCGGTGTTGATCGTGGTGATCGCCGCGGCGGCGTTGCTGACCACCGCCCTGGCGTTCGCCGTGCTCAGTGGCATCGACACGATCCTGCAGATGTTCACCGGCTCGGCCGAGGTCGAGCGCACCGTCCCGGACGAAGGCCGCGAGAACGTCCGCGTCATACCCGATCAACACTGAGCGATACGACTGAGCCGCATGTTCACTCGACGATCGCGCGTTCGTCCTGCTTGGGGTGGCGTCCGGCGCGGGTGTTGATAATCAGGCCCGTCCCGACGCAGGCCAGGGCCACGAGATGCCACACGGTCAGCGGCTCGTGGTGAATGACCCAACCCCAGAACGTGGCCATGGCCATCATGACGAGCATGTAGTAAGCCGCGGTCGCCGCACGCAAGCGCCACAGCGCCCCGTACCACAACGCCATCGCCCCCAGCAGCCCCGGCAGGGCCAGGTGCAACATCGACACCCAGCCGAGGGCCGAAAGATTCGACCACTGCACAAACGCCTGGCGCGACGTCAGCGGCAGGCTGAGCAACACCGCCAGCAACAGCGTCACCAGCACCAGGTCGCGCGGGCTGATCGCGTGGCGCATCCGGCGCGGCACCACGCCGTTCAACCCCGCCAGCACCGACCCGGCGAACACCAGCGCCGGCCCGGTCAGGCCCGCCTTCAAATCGAGCTGTTCGCCCAACGCCAACGGCAACGACACGCCCACGTACGCCAACCCGATCGCCAGCCATTGCGCCCGGCGCACGCGCTCGCCGAGGATCAGCGCCCCCAGCCAGGCGATGTGGATCGGTTGCGAGCCGATGAGCATGCCGATGATCCCGCTGCTGGTCGTCTTCGCGCCGCTGGCGAGCATGACCTGGTAGACCGGCCCGATGAGCACCGACAACCCGACGAGCAGCAGCCACCCCCGCCAGCCGAGCCCGGCCAGGCGCGGCCGACGCCACAACACCAGCAACCCCGCCACGATCGCCGCCGTGTCGTAACGCAACAGGTACATGGGCACGGGATCGAGCGCTTCGTCGATGCGCAGGTAACGGATCAATGCGAAGTTGATCGACCAGATCGACGCGGCGCCCAGCGCCATGACATGCCCGACCCAGGCGCGACCTGACGCCGCCTGCGATTCAGTCATCGCCCAGCGCCCGCTCGATCGCTTCGACCACCCGCCGCGTCACGTCATCGACCGGCTGATCGCTCTTGGCTCCGGCGGCGCGGGCGTGGCCCCCCCCACCGAACTGTGACGCGAGCTTGTTGACGTCGACCGCGCCCTCACCTGCGGGCTTGCTGCGCAGGCTCAGTCTCACGCGGCCGTCCTGTTCGACGATCAACGCCACGACCTTCACCTGGCCCACGAGCTGGGGGATGTCGATGAAGCGTTCGGTTTCATCGTCGCCGGCGCCGGTCTCTTGGAAGTCGGTGCGGCGCAGGGTCATGACCGCCGCCTTGCCGTCGGCGATGAGCTGCAGCGAATTCAACGCCCGGCTCATCAGCGCCAGTTTCTGCGGGCGATCGGCCTGCTCGCTGCGCATGTAGACGTCGGCGTGATCGATCCCCTCGCGCTGCAACCGGGCCGCCAGTTCATGCGTGCGCGAGGTCGTATTGGAAAAGCGGAACCAGCCGGTGTCCGACGCGATCCCCAGGTACAGCGCCTGGCCGATCAGGTCGTCGTAATCGACGCCCAGCGCATCGATCAGTTGCGCCACGAGTTCACAGGCCGCCGCCGCCTCGGCGTCGACGAACGACCACTTGCCGACGTCGTCGCCGTGCAGGTGGTGGTCGATGACGGTGATCTTGTCGTGGCGGGGCTCGAGCCAGTCGCGCAGGTTTTCCAGTTGCGACCAGGCCCCGGTATCGAGCACGACGATCGCATCGGGTTCGTCAATGTGTTGCGCCGCTTTGCCTTCGTGCAACACCAGCGGCGCGCGGTCGGCGAGAAAGGTGAGGTTACGCGGCACCGGCGGGATGAATCGCCGCTCGACCTGCTTGCCCAGGATCTCCAGCGCCCGGGCCAGCGCGATCACCGATCCCAGCGCATCGCCGTCCGGCTTGGCGTGGGCGGTCAGAAACATGCGCCGCACGTCGTCGGCCAGCAAACGCTTCGCGATCGCCTGGACTGTGGTGTTCGACTGGTAACTCATAAGGTCGGCGCCTCGTAACCCACGGCCAGCGCCGCCGGGTCCAGCAGTTGATCTTCAAGCAACGCCCGCACATAGGCCAGGTCGTGGTTCAGTTGATGACGCAACGCATCGACGTCGGCAAACCGCCACTCGTCGCGCAGGCGCCGGTACAGGTCGATCCGCAACGTCCGCCCGTACAGGTCGCCGGCGAAATCGAGCAGGTGGGCTTCGACGCATCGGGTCCGGCCTTTGAAGGTCGGCCGCCAGCCGACGTTGAGGGCGGCGGCATGCGTGCGGCCGTCGACCTCGGCGAGCCCGGCGTACACGCCGTTGGCCGGGTGCATCTGCGGGTCGGTGTCGAGGTTGGCCGTGGGGGTTCCGAGGGTGCGGCCGCGCTGGTCGCCCTCGATGACCACGCCCTGCATCTGCCAGGGCCGACCCAGGCACAGCGTCGCGTCGGCGACCCGGCCGTGCCCGATCAGCCAGCGGACCAGCGAGCTGCTCACCGTCGCCACCGTCTTGTCGCGCAGGCTCACCTCCAAGAGCGAAACGATCTCCGCTTCGAATCCCTGCTCCGAGCCGAGCCGATCGAGCGTGCTCGTGTCGCCGGCGCGGTTGCGGCCGAAGTGGAAGTTCGTGCCCTCCACCACGGCGATCGGCTGGTAGCGCTCGACGATCGACCCGATGAACTGCTCGGGCGTCTGCTTGAGCAACACGTCCCCCGGCTCCAGCCATTCGATCACATCGACGCCATGACGGGGCAGCAGTTCGGCTCGCTGATCGCGATGCAACAGCATCGGCGGCGCCTTGTCCGGGCGCAGCACCAGCAGCGGATGCCGGGTGAACGGCATGGCGACGACCTGCCCGCCCGCGGCGTCGGCGATCGCCCGCGCCCGCTCAAACAGCAACTGATGGCCCTTGTGCAGGCCGTCGAAATTGCCCACGACCACCACGTTCGAATCACTGGACATCGCTCCAGCATAGCCGCGTTCATGGCCCGACGCACCGCCGCTGGCCATCGGCATCGCCCTGCCGCTACCATAGGCCGCCATGACCGCCAGACTCACCGATGAACAGGTCCGCCACGTCGCCAAGCTCAGTCGTCTCAAGCTCGACGACCCGCAGGTCCACTACTTTGCCGAGCAGTTGTCCAGCGTGCTCGGCTACGTCGACAAGCTCAGCGAACTCGACGTCGACGACGTCAAACCCATGGCCCACCCCACCGACATGACCAACCGCTTCCGCGACGACGAACCGACCCCCGGAATGGATGTCGAAGACGCCCTGCGCAACGCCCCCGCCAGCGACCCGCCGTTTTTCAAAGTCCCCAAGGTGTTGGGCGACGGACCCGGCGCGTGAAGTAAACGGAGTCACCCCGTTGCATCGCGAAGCGATAGACCAGCCCCACACCAACGATCCGCATCATGATTGACGTCACACAACACACCCTGACCAGCATCCGCGATGCGATCGCGGCCGGCGACATGTCGCCGGTTGACATCACGCAGGCCTACCTCGACCGCATCGATCGGTTGAATCCGACGATCCATGCGTACAACCAGGTCTATCACGAGCGGGCGATGGAGCAGGCCAGGGCGGTGGATGCCGGCAAGGTCAGCGGCCCGCTGGCGGGTGTGCCGATTGCACTCAAGGACAACCTCGCCACGACCTACGGCCGCACGACCTGCTCGTCGAAAATCCTGGAGAACTTCCAGGCCCCGTACAACGCCACCGCGGTCGAGCGACTCGAAGCGGCCGGCGCGGTGATCCTCGGCAAGACCAACCTCGACGAATTCGCCATGGGCTCGAGCACGGAGAACAGCGCGTTCGGCCCGTCGCGCAACCCGTGGGACACGAAGCGGGTGCCCGGCGGTTCCTCCGGCGGCAGCGCCGCGGCGGTGGCCGCGGACCTGTGCGCCGCGGCGCTGGGCTCGGACACCGGCGGCTCCATCCGCCAGCCCGCCGCCTTCTGCGGAATCGTCGGCGTCAAGCCGACCTACGGCCTGGTCAGCCGTTTCGGCCTCGTCGCCTTCGCCAGCAGCCTCGACCAGATCGGCCCGATGACGCGCAACGTCACCGATGCCGCGGCGTTGCTGGACGTGCTCGCCGGGCCGGATGAACGCGACTCGACCTGTGCCGACGAAACCGCACGCGGCGGCAAGGTCAGCTACACCGCCGACATCCACACCCCCCTCGACAACCTGCGCATCGGCATCGCCCGCCAGTACCAGGGCGAGGGCAACGACCCGGCCATGACCGCGATGATGGAACAGGCGGTCAGCCTGTGCAAAGACCAGCTCGGCGCGTCAATCGTGGAGGTCGACCTGCCGCACACCGACTACGGCCTGCCCTGCTACTACATCGTCGCCCCGGCCGAGGCGTCGAGTAACCTGGCCCGATACGATGGCGTACACTACGGCCACCGCACGGCCAGCCCCACAAACCTGATCGACCTGTACTCGGCCAGCCGGGCCGAGGGCTTCGGCGACGAGGTCAAGCGTCGGGTCATGCTCGGGACCTAC
The DNA here is from genome assembly GCA_964473545.1 of uncultured Planctomycetaceae bacterium. Classification (GTDB taxonomy): domain Bacteria; phylum Planctomycetota; class Phycisphaerae; order Phycisphaerales; family Zrk34; genus CAYWKS01. The sequence goes on along the minus strand of CAYYPN010000055.1, from coordinate 676 downwards.
GCCCTGAGCAGCGGGTACTACGACGCTTATTACCTGCGGGCGCTGAAGGTGCGGCGGCTCATCCTCGAAGACTTCAAGGCGGCGTTCGGGCAGGTCGACGCGATCATCTGCCCGACGACCCCGTCGCCGGCGTTCTGCCTCGACGAGAAGTGCGACGACCCGCTGACGATGTATCTGAGCGACGTCTACACGGTGCCGGCGTCGATGGCGGGGATCGCGGGGATCAACCTCCCGGCCGGCTACGCCGAGACCGACGGGCGGCGGCTGCCGGTGGGCCTGCAGTTATTGGGCCCCACGTTCAGCGAAGCGAAACTGCTGCGGATCGGCCTCATGCTCGAACAAACCGGCCCCGCCGGCTGGGCCCAACCCCGTCCCGGGTTGGATTAATCAACCCATCCGCCGCAACGATCGGCCTTCGGCGAACCCGTTTTTTGCAGCAAACGTAATCTCTGTACCGATTTAAAGCAGTACGGAGCAAAAGCGACCTTCGCGTCGGAAAAATTGTTAAAAATGTGAGCGGCCCCTTGAACCGCCGGTGTTAAACTAGTAAAAATATGATTGTTGAATGTCCCTTCCCGGCTCTCACAGGGGCTTGATAAAAGGAAGTCTGCAAAAATTGGCCCTGACGGTGCGATAGGGCCGATTTCTAATCCTAGATCATCTTTCTCCCCTCCGC
>CAYYPN010000054.1:0-11898 GCA_964473545.1 uncultured Planctomycetaceae bacterium | reverse complement strand
CAGCGAGAGGGTATCGGTGGGCATGTTCGTTCCGAGGGTTAAAGCTGGCGAGGTCCATCACCATATTCAAAGCTCAGGCGGCGCGTTGGGTCGCCTCGTCGAGCTGCTCCATTCGTTCCCGGTCAAACAGCTTGTACAGGTTGATGAGAATGAGCAGGCGATCTTCGAGCTTGCCCACGCCCTGGATGTAATCGCTGTCGACGTTGCAGGTCAGGACCGGCGCATCCTCGACGATCGATCCGTCGACGCGCAGGACCTCGTGGACTTTGTCAACGACGAACCCGACCGTTCGGTCGTTGACGTCGACGACGATGATGCGGCTTTCGGTGCCAGCGGCGACCTTGTCCATGCCGAAGCGCGTGCGGAGATCGACCACGGGGATGATGTGCCCGCGGAGGTTGATGACACCCTCGACTTCCTCGCTGGTCTGCGGGACGCGCGTGATCTGCAGCATGCGGTTGATCTCGCGGACCGCGAGGATGTCGATGGCGAACTCTTCGGAGCCGAGCTCAAACGTGACCAGTTGGAGTTGGTCGGCATTGACTACGGCGGCGTCCTGAAGCTTGCCGCCGGTGGCCCTGGCGTCTTGTTCCACGTTTCGGGTCTGCATCACATTGCTCCTTGTCTAAGCGTGTGTGTCGTGAGGCTTGAAACTGTCCCGTCAAGTTCCGTTGGCGGGACAGGAAAGGGCCATCCATGGCCTGGGGAATCGGTGTTTGTGACCGAGGCGTTACGGCATCGGTTGCCCGGGCGGCCGGCGGGGGGCCGAATGTTTTTGGCCGCCCGGGGCATACCGATACCCGTGTGACCCCACTTACACATTGATCTTGAACTGACCCACGATCCGCTGCAGTTGCTCGGCCTTGGAGCTGAGCTGGGTGGCGGCGGCGGCGGCCTGGTTGGCGCCCTCGGCCGATTCGCGGGTCACGGCGTTGATCGACTCGACGTTGCGACTGATCTGTTCGGCCGCGGCTGACTGCTCTTCGCTGGCCGCCGCGATCGACTGGATCATCACCGCCACGTTCTTCGAGCCTTCAACGATCTTCTGCAGGGACTGACCGGCCTGCTCGGCAAGACCCACGCCCTGCGTCACACGCTCGGTGCCCGAGCCCATGCGCTGGACGGCGGAGTTGGTTTCTTCCTGGATCGCCTTGATCGATTCGGCCACCTCTTCGGTCGCCTGGGTCGTCCGTTCGGCAAGCTTGCGCACCTCGTCGGCCACCACGGCGAAACCACGACCATGCTCACCGGCGCGGGCGGCTTCGATCGCCGCGTTGAGCGCCAGCAGGTTGGTCTGGTCGGCGATGTCGTTGATGACCTCGATGATCTGGCCGATCTGCTCGCCACGTTTGCCGAGCTCGTTGATCGCCGCGGCCGATTCGTTGACCACGTCGGCGATGGCGCGCATGCCATCGACGGTCTGGCCGACGACCTGGCCGCCTTCGTTGGCCTGCTCACCGGCGCTCTCGGCGGTGCCGGCGGCATCGGCGGATTTGCGGGCGACCTCGACCACCGTGCTGGACATCTCTTCGACGGCGCTGGAGACCTGCGTGGTCTGCTCGGTCTGCTGCCGCATGCCGCTGGCCATCTCTTCGCTGGACGCGGCGATCTGGGTCGCGGCCGCCGACACCTCGCCCGTCGCACCCGCGACCTCGGCGATGATGTCGTGAATCTTCTCAACGAAGGTGTTGAACCACTTTCCGAGCTCACCGACCTCGTCCTTGCTGGTGACCTCGATGCGGCGAGTCAGATCGCCCTCGCCTTGGGCGATGTCACGAAGCATGTCGACTACGAAGGTGATCGGCTTGGTTATCGCGCGGCTGATGAGTACGCCGAAACCGATCGCCAGCAGCACACCCATCACCACCGCGATCTTGGCGGTCAGCTTGGCGCTGTCGGCGGCGTCAAGGCCTCCGGTCACCGAGGCGGCGCCGACCTCATCGTTGAGTTGCACGATCTGGTCGAGCAGATCATTGGCTTTGGTTTGGGCCGGAAGGCACGCGTTGTGGAAATGATGAGCCGCTTCCTGTCTGAGTGTGGCGCCCTTCTGGGCCTGCGAGCGCATGTCCTCGAGCAGGGCGAATACCTGTTCCTGGGCCGGCAGCATCTGGTCCTGGAACACGACCATCGCCTGATCCTTTGCGCCGTCGGCGACAAGCTGCTTGATCCGGGCGACGCTGTCGTGGAAGCGCTTGTGCGGATCGTGCACCTGGCTCATGAGGCGATTAAGTTCGGGATTGGCTGTCTGGAATTGTCCAAGCCAGTGGCCGAAGTCACAGGCGTGCTCGTCATCGCCGCCCTGGAAACTTGTGCCGTCGGCGATCAACTGCAGCGTCTGGTACTCGGCGCGGTAGTGATCGGCGCGGAAGCGCTCGAGCTTGCTCAACAGGCGATGCGGGTTGCCCAGGTCGAGCTGGCGGGCGGCGCGCACCTTGTCGAAGAAGCCATTGTTGGTCGCCCGCCAGTCCTCCCATGCCGGGACGAACTGCTGCCAGAGCTCGGCCTCGCGCGGCGTCTGGGGCAGCGGCTCGTAGATCTTCCATGCGGCCTCATACTGCTCACGGGCTTTGGCGATGTTGGCGTACTGGCCCTCGATGAACTGCGGATCGGTGTTGTCGGCATCGAGCAACGCGTTCTGGGCCACCCGGATGGCCGTGCCACCCTGCTTGATGACCTGGAGACTCTGGATGCTGGGCAGCCGCACGACGCCGATCTCATTGATGCTATCTGCCGTGGTGTTCAGCCCCATGTAGCCGACGAGGCCGACTACGCCGCAGATCAAGGCGACGAGGCTGAAGGCGGTCATGAGTTTGCCGCGGATCTTCATTCGGTTCAAAAGATTCATGGGGTTCATCTGTTCAGACCTTTCCTGCTTCGGGAGTGCGTGGTGTGTCCGTGCCTGCGATCAACGATGATGCAGACCCTGCGTGTGATCAGAAAGCCAGTTGCATCTGGGTGCGGACGACGACCTGGCCGGACTCGCCGGGGGCGTCGAGGCGGTAGCCGGCGAAGCTGGAGTCGATGGTGTCGGAGATCGGCTCGAAGGCGTAGCCGACGTCCAGCGACCAGCGTGCCGCGTGCCTGGCGAAGTAGTAGTTCACGCCGACGGTCATCACGCTCAGTGTGTCGTCGACGGCCTGGTCGAGATCGGCCCACTCGTAGCGGGCCATCAGTTCGACGTCATCGGTGACGAACACACCGCCCTGGACGAGCGCGCCGATGCGGTCGGCGGTCGTGCCGTTGTCGGTATGGTCGCCGACGACGGCCGCGAAGAGGTTGGCGCCGCCGAGTTCCAGCGAGCCGTCAAACGTCCAGCGGACGATGTCGGTTTCGTCGGTGGTGGTGCCGGATTCGCCTTCCTGGTAGTGAATCGCACCGCCGAGGACGAGCATCCGCTCCTCGCCGCGCCACGACTCGAAGTCGGCGTACTGCTTGCGGGGGCCGAACACCAGCCACTCCAGCCGGCCGGTCAGGGCGACGTCGGTGTCTTCGGTGTGCCAGGGGTCGTTGAGATTGTCCGCGCCATCGGTGAACGCGACGGTGGCATGGATCTGGTCATTGGTGAAATCGACCTTGACGCCCTGCGTGTAGCCGCCGCTGAACTTTTTGAGCAGCGATCGCGCGACGAACTGCTGCTTGGTCTCGGAGACCAAGTACTCACGCCAGAAGGGGACCTTGAACTGACCGGCGGTGACCGACCAGTTGTCATCGAGGACCTTCTTGATCCAGGCGTCGAGCAGCAACGTGCCGCCATCGCAATGGTGGCCGGTCCAGATCATGAACTGCCACGACGGATCGATGACATGGCCGGAGAAGCTGAAGCGGGTGCGGGCGATTTCGAATCCGCCGCGATCGTCGTCATCGGGCCCGTTTTCCTGGTGGCTGTAGACGTAGCGGGTCTGCAGCAAGCCCTTGAAGTTCAGGCGGAAAAGTCCGTCGTTGCTGGCGACGAAGAACGACCCGTCATGACCGGCGGTGATGTCACCGTCAAGCAGGGCCGATCGCGTCTCGGCATCGCTGAGCACTTCGTGAACGAGTTGCCTGACCTGTTCGGCACGCGCTTCGTTCATCCAGTCGCCGCGGGTCTGCTCGACCAGTGCGGCAATCTGTTGCTGCTGGGCGTCGATGAGGCGCTGCTGTGCAGCCAGACGCTGTTGGATCGATTCGAGGTTGACGTCGGTTTCCTGGGCGTGTGCCGTTGCGGTGACCATCATCACTGCCAGCACCAACATGAACTTGTCCATGACCGCTCTCCTGTTGGGTTCGAATCTTTCGGGGAACACCTGATGGATCGACCGACTCAGAAAGGCTGTCAATGCGGAAGTTCACGCGCGCCCCTGCGTAGTTGCCGCAGGCCGGCTGCGGCGCATACGGACATCGCGGACCGGTGGAGTCGGCGCGTCATGGGTTCTGGTTGTCGGATGGGTGCTAGCCGGCGCAAAGGCCCGGATGGCCCTGCAACGGACACATCTTGAGCTGCGCTTTCGGGCAACATTCGAAATGGTCGATCGTGCGGACGAGCTGGGCGAGATTGGTCACGCCCATCTTCTCCATGACGTTGGCGCGATGGGTTTCCACGGTGCGCTGGCTGACGCCCAGCTCGATCGCGATCTGCTTGTTCGCCAGACCTTCGGTAATCAGGCGAACAACCTGCCGCTCACGACCGGAAAGCGACGCCAGCCGTTCAAACACCTCGCGGCAGCGGCCCGAACGCAGGCGGACCTGCCTGTTGTGTTCGATCGCGGCGTGAATCTGATCGATCACGCGCGAGGGAGTGGCCGGCTTCTCCAGGAAGTCAAACGCGCCCTGTTTCATCGCCTCCACGGCGACCGTCACATCGGCGTGTCCGGTCATCACGATGACCGGCGTCATGCAGGCCCGATCATGCAGAACCTGCTGAACACGCAAACCGCTGACCCCCGGCAGGCGTATGTCCAGGACAATGCAACCCGGCAGATCGTAATCGGCCTCCAGGAACTCCGTCCCGCCGGGAAATGTGCGACAAGGCAGATTCACCGATTCGATCAGGTTGCGCATGGACCGACGATGATCCGCGTCATCGTCCACGATCGTGACCCTTGATTCTGCAAGCATGAGCCCGACCCTTTCTCAAGCTCGTGGTGAAAGTCTGTATTGTCCCGCGGGCGAAAGTCGATCCGCTACGCCACGGCGTCTTCCTCGACGTCCGTCAATGGCAGGTACACGTCAAACGCAGCCCCGCCATCGTGGTTCGAACCGCAGCACAGACGACCCCCGTGCGCTTCGGCGATGCGACGGCAAATCGCCAGGCCCATGCCCAGGCCATCGTCTCGCGTGGTGAAAAACGGCTCGAAAACACGTTCGGTATCCGCCGCGTCGATGCCCGGCCCGGTGTCTTCAACTCGTATCAGCAGGTTCCCGCCCACCTCGCGGGTGCTCACCGTCACGCGGCGAGGCTTGCCGATCGTCGGATGCGCCGCCAACGCCTCCACCGCATTGCGGGCCAGGCTCATCACCACCTGCTCGATCTGCATCCGGTCGATGCGGATCTCCGGCAGGTCGCTGCCGGCATCGAAGATCAAATGCACGTCGGCCTGGCGCGCCTCCGACGCAATCACGTTCAACGCCGATTCAACGATCGGGTTGATCGACATGTTCCGGCGCGCCGCGACGCTGTTGCTGACCAGTTGGCGGGTGCTGCGAACGATCTGTCCGGCCCGCTCGGCCAGGCTGCCGGCATTGCGGAGCAACTGCACCGTCCGGGCGACGTTGCCATCCTGTTCCACGATCCACAACGCCGTCTGGAGGTCGTTCATCAGCGCGCCGATCGGCTGGCTGAGTTCGTGGGCGAGGCTGGCGGCGAACTCCGCGACCGCCGCCACACGCTTCATGTGCAGCAGCTCACTCAGGTGCTGCTGGGCGCGGTCCTGGGCGGCGAGCTGCTCCGTCAGGTCCTCCATGTACGTCAGCACCATGTCCTCGGGCACGAACGCAAACGTCACCCGCAGGCGACGCCGTTGCCCGGTCGACCGGTAGCGATACCACAGTTCGCATTGCTGTTGTCGGCCGGTGTCCGCGCATTGGCGCAGACCCTGGCGCATTTCGGGCAGGTCGGGGTAGATCTGGGCGTCGGACTTGCCGACGAAACGCCGCGCGCGATGCTGCGTGACCTCGTCGGCGGCGCGGTTCATATCCACCAGGATCAGGCCCGGCCCTTCAGCCTCGCGCTGCCACGTGAAAGTCGGGACGGGATGACCATCGAACTGTGCCCGAAGCCGTTGGTATGCCAGCTCCGGGCAGGTGCACTGAAGGTAGGGTCGATGCGTGGCGGCTATCGACCCATTCGGGGTTTCACCTACAACGGGCACCGGGTCATTCCCGGCTCGCTGCTTTGCTGTGCCCATGACGTGTTGGCCTTAGTGATAAGGCCCCGACCACCGACGTATGGTATCGGCAGCGCGATCGTCAAAACTTGATAACCTGTTTGTGTGTTTGTCGTTTTAGTCCGACGTGACCAGACGACGAGAAGCAGCGCCCGCGTCGGTTAAGACGCGCGTCAGATTCGATGGCGTCAACTGCGCCGTGCAAAGTCCGGCATCCACGACCGCGCGGGGCATGCCGTAAACAACACAACTCTCGGCATCTTGCGCGATGATCGGCGCGCCGGCCGCATGCAGATCGTGTGCGCCGATCACGCCGTCTTCCCCCATGCCCGTCAGGACAATCCCCAGGCATCGGGCTTTGCAGCACGCCGCGGCGGTTCGAAACAATTCGTTAACCGACGGCTTGTACAGCGCGTCGGCCGGTTGATCCTGCGAGTCGACCCACAGCAGATCGCCGCGCCTGCGGGTCAGAACGATGTGCCGGCCGCCGACGCCCAGGTACACGTGACCCGGCCGGACCGGCAGCATCTGGTCGACGTGCAAGACCTTCACCCGGGCCATCTCGTTGAGGCGTTGGGCCATGCTTTTCGTGAACATCGCCGGCATGTGCTGGGCGATCACGACCGGTGCGGGAAAGTCCGCCGGCAGGGATTCGATCAACTGTTCGAGCACCGGAGGCCCGCCCGTGCTGGCGCCGATCGCGATCAGTTCGATATGCCTGAGGTCCGGTAGTTTGTGCGTTGACTGGCTGGTCGGCGCGGGTGTGGCCGCGGGTTTCGCCGGCTCCGGTCGCGCCGGGAACAAGGCCTCGACCTTGGCCGCCAGTTCCGAGGTCATCCCGTCGAGATTGCGGGTGATTTGCGACTGATCCTTGCCGATGAAGTCGGCCGCGCCCAGGCGAAGGGCGGTGAGCGTCGAGGCGGTTCCCTCTTGCGTGAGGCTGGAAACCATCAGGACCTTCGCCCCGCAGGCGTGTTTGATGCGCGGCAGGGCCTTGAGCCCGTCCATCTCCGGCATCTCGATGTCCAGCGTGACCAGGTCCGGCTTGAACTCGCGGGCCTTCTCGACCCCTTCGATACCGTTGTGGGCGTACCCGACCACTTCCACGCGACCGGTCAACGACAGCACCCGACCGATGGTGCATCGCATGAAAGCCGAATCATCGACGACCAGTGCTCGTACCTTTTGAGTCAACGCCGACCTCGCAAGCGATGCGCATGGGGATGGCGCTTAACGTCGGCCAGATGACACGGCAACTGAACATGCCGCTTCTGGTAACGCGGTTAGTATTTCAAAACCGCGTGCAGATTGTCGTAGGGCTTGATGCGGTCGCGGCCGTGGAGGAAGGTCAATTCCAACAACACCGCCACCCCGACGATCTTCGCCCCCAGCATGTCGACCAGATCCAACACCGCGCGCATCGTGCCCCCCGTGGCCAGCACGTCGTCGATAATCAGCACGCGTTGGCCCGGCTCGACCGCATCAGTGTGAATCTCCAGCGTGTCCTTGCCGTATTCCAGTTCGTAAGCCACGCGATGCGTTTTACGCGGCAACTTGCCCGGCTTGCGCACGGGGATGAATCCGGCGGCGAGGCTCTGGGCCACCGCGGTCCCGAAGATGAATCCGCGGCTTTCCGTGCCGACGACCAGGTCGACGTGCTGGCCTCGGAACGGATTGGCGATCGCCTCGACGGCCATCGCCAGCGCCCGCGGGTCACGCAGCAGGGGGGTGATGTCCTTGAACGTGACGCCGGGCTTGGGATAGTCCGGCACATCGGTGATAAACGAACCCAGGTCCATGCGCAGCAACTCCGATCGGCGAAGGCGGTGTCTGTGGCCAACCCGTTGGCCTACGATTAAGATGGGTAGTCTAATGCAAGAAAGGTTGTGCTGATATGTCCGACGCCGACGCCAATGCCAACACCGGCGCCAAAACCGAGAAACTGGAAACCGTCGAGCCGCTCGGCCTGCGTGTGCTCATCCGCAAGGATGAAGACCGCAAGCAGACCAAGAGCGGCATCCACCTGCCGGATAAGATCGAAATCCCCACGCTGACCGGCCGCATCGTCGCCATCAGCGCCATGATCGAGCATGACGAAGACTACCCGATCAAGCAGTACGACAAGGTGTTGTTCAACCCGAAGGAGGCGATTCCGGTCGACTTCGAGGGGGACAATCGGCTGTTCGTCGTGCCGGTCGAGAACATCGTCGCGGTGTTCCGCAAGAGCAAGTGAGGCCAGCGACAAAGCCCACGCATGGCCATGTGTGGGCTTTGATTGACCGACGCCCATGAACAAGTTCTGGCAATTCGCGCGTCAGATGCTGCGGTACAAGCGGCTGCTTGCGCTGGCGGGCGTCGGGGCAATGTTCGACGCCCTGTGCGCCTTCGCCGGCCTCGGGGCGCTGATGTGGATCATCCAGCAACTGTTCAACGGCGACACCACTGCCCAGCAGATCGTCCGCGAATCACTCAGCAACGACAGACTCGTCCGCGTCGTCGGCGACATCGGTGGCTGGGCCGACCTGATCCCCGCGGATCAGTACTGGGGCTTCGCCACGTTGCTGGGGGTGATCCTCGTGCTGGCCGTGCTCGGGTCGTGCGGCCGGTTCATGCATCAGTACTTCGCCATCACCGCGGCGCTGCGCACCGTCACCCACATCCGCAAGAAGGTCTACGAACGACTGGTGCATCTGCCGATGGCCACCGCGTCGGTCGATTCGACCTCGGACAACCTCAGCCGCGTGGTGCGCGACAGCGGCCAGTTGACCCGGGGCCTGACCGCGGTGACCAGCAAGGCGGTGCGCGACGCCCTGATGGGGTCGGTGTTTCTCGGAACCGCGCTGCTGGTCGACTGGCGACTGACCGCGATCTTTCTCGTCGGCGCGCCGCTCATCGGCATCGCCATCCGGAAGTTCGGCAAGATCATCCGCCGCGCCGCCAAGCGGGCCAATCGCCAGTTCGGTTACATGATCGGCGCCCTGTCCGAAGCGATGCAGAGTCTGCCCGTGGTCAAGAGCCACCAGGCCGAAGGCTACGAGCGGCGGCGGTTCCACCGCATCAACCACGCCGTGCTGCGTGAGGAGATGTCGGCCCGCACGGCCAAGGCGATGACCTCGCCGGTGATCGAAGTGATCGCCATGGCCGGTGTGATGGCCGTGGCCCTGGTGGCCGCGTGGTACCTCTACCGCGCGCCCAACCCGGCGGATCCCGAAACGCTCGTGCAGGTGCTGATCGCCCTGGGCATGGCCGGCAACTCGTTCAAGCCCCTGGCCAATCTGAACAACGAACTGCAGGGCGCGGCGGCGGCGGCCGAACGCATCGACGAAGTGCTCCAGTTGCCGATCGAACCGACCAGCCCGCGCCTCACCGGCCAGGCCGCCGGACCCCGCCTGCCGCGGCACACCCAAAGCGTCGAGTTCGACGCGATCAGCTTCACCTACCCGACTGGCAACCGACCGGCTATCCAGGACGTCAACCTGAGTGTGCAACAGGGCATGGTCTGCGCCATCGTCGGCGGCAACGGGTCGGGCAAGAGCACGCTGGTCAACCTGCTGCCGCGCCTGTACGAGCCGACCGCCGGCCGCGTGCTGGTCGACGGGCACGACATCGCGCACTGTTCGCTGCGGTCGGTGCGGCGGCAGATCGCCCTGGTCACGCAGCAGACGGTGCTGTTTGAGGGGACGATCGCCGACAACATCGCCTACGGCCGCCGCAGCGCGACGCGCGACCGGGTCGTCGCCGCCGCCGAACGCGCCCATGCCGACGCGTTCATCCGTGAACTGGCCGACGGTTACGACACGGCGATCGGCGAGTGGGGCTCACGCCTGAGTGGCGGGCAGCGCCAGCGTATCGCCATCGCCCGGGCGATCCTGCGCGATCCGACCATCCTCATCCTCGACGAAGCGACCAGCCAGATCGATTCGGAATCCGAGGCGAAGATCAATCATGCGCTGGCCGAGTTCACGGCCGGCCGCACCACGTTCGTCATCGCCCATCGCCTGAGCACGGTCGTCGGGGCGGACCTGATCGTGGTGATGGAAGACGGCCGCGTCGCTTCGACCGGCAGGCACACGGAACTGCTGGAAACCAGCGACGCCTATCGCGTGCTCTGCCGCACCCAGTTGCACAGCGGCGACACCGGACAGCACGCCTAACCGAACATCGCCGCCTGCTCGCCCCGCAACGGCCGGACGCCGGGCTCCACGCGCAACCACTCGGTTCGGCGCGACTGGTTCGTCACGCACAGCCGTGCCGCGATGTCCGCTCGACGTTCATACAACTCGCGCACGATCGTCGGGCAATTGCACTGCCGCGACAGGTGCAGCAGCAACACATGCCTCGGCGGCCGCCCCGACCGGTCGAACACATGACACACCATCTCGAACGCCTCGTCGTTGGACAGGTGACCCCGCCCGGACATGATCCGGTCCTTGAGCATCGGCGGTCGGCCCGACGCCAACTCCAGGTCGCGGTCGTAATTGCTCTCGATCGCCAGCACGTCCACATCCAGCAGCGCCTCGCGCAGCCGCTCGGTGATGCGGCCCAGGTCCGTCGCGTAACCCAGTCGATGCCGCGGCGTCTGCAGGACGTAGCCCACCGTGCCCGTGCGGTCATGGGCCAGGTGCACCGGCTGCAGCTCGGCTTCGATGCCGCAGTCGCCGGCCATGTCGACCGCCCGACCGTTGAACGTGTGCAGCAGGCCCCGCTTGTGCAGCAGTTTGCCGTCGGCCCCGTATCGCTTGAGGGACTGGTACAGCAGCGCCACGTGCCGCTCGGCCAGGTAAACGTGAATGCCCCGTTCAACCAGGACCTTGAACCACGTGGGGGCGAAGTGATCTCGATCGAGATGGGTGAGGACGATCGCGCGGATGTCGCCGAGGCCCACGCCGGTGCCATCGAGACGTTTGGCGGTGGCGCGGGGGCCGAAGCCTGCGTCGATCAGCGCCGCGGCGCCGCCGAGGCGGACGAGTGAACTGTTGCCGCTGGACCCGCTACCCAATACGCACAACTCGAGGGACATCCATGTCCTTTCGTGAGTTTCAGTCGCCTGATTCCGGCTCGCCGCTGGTGCGGCGGTCGCGTGAGGAAGCATAGCCCACCACGCCGCGCGTGGACGAGCGGATGAAGCCGGCAAACTCCCTGACCAGCGGATCGTCGCAAAGTGTCTGTTCGATGATTTGCAGCGCGACGTGTTTGGTGTGCTTGTCCCGGAAGAAGACCTTGAACGCCTGGTTGAGCGAGTGGATGTGCTCGCGGTAGCCGGCCCGGCGCAGGCCCACCAGGTTCAACGAGCTGACCAGCCGCGTATCGTACACGACACAGAACGGCGGGAGGTCCAGGTGCACCCCGCGAATCCCCGCGATCATCGACAGCCGACCCACGCGACAGAACTGGTGCACCACCGCGTTGCCCCCGAGGATCACCCGGTCGGCGAGCTGGACGTGCCCGGCCAGCAGGGAGCCGTTGGCGAGCATGCAGTGGTTGCCCACCACGCAATCGTGGCCGAGGTGGCTGTTGACCATGAGGTAGTTGTCGT
>CAYYPN010000053.1:0-12178 GCA_964473545.1 uncultured Planctomycetaceae bacterium | reverse complement strand
GTGTGGGCGCGCCGGCGGCGGTTCAGGCCGCCCCGGTCAACGTGACCGTCTGGGGTGAGGTCAGCCCCACGAGTCACTCGCTCAACAACGTTTACATCATGTTCGGGTTGAACACGTCCGGTGGCGAGACGACCCTGATGCATCACGCACTGCCTGACGCGGCTTCGGGCCAGACCACGCCCTTCTCCTTCCAGGCGACCGTCGAGGAGAACTGGCTGACCAGCAATCACCTGAGCTGGTTGATTGTCGGAACGTATGACGGGGACGGGGATCCGAACAGCGTCTCGGCGACCGTGCCCAACGACGAGGCCGGCGACATCGTCGCGGACGCCAAGTCGTTCAGCGACGTGTGGTTTGAAGACGAAGCGGATGTGTTCCAGGGGCTGGTCGACGGCAACTTCAATGATTTTGAGCCGGTGCCCAACATGTTCGTCTACCCGTTCAACGAAAGCCTGGCGGCGTTCGGTGAGAGCGCGACGCTGCTGGGCTGGAGCGATCCGACCAACAACGGGTCGGCGATCGCATTCATTCCCGAGCCGGCCACCGCGGCGCTGTTGGGCCTGGGCGGGTTCGTCCTGGCGCGGCGTCGGCGCGACTGATCGATCGACTCGGACCAACCTGAGCGTTACCGCGGGCGCTTCTGCCTCGAAGCGCCCGCTTGTTTTTGCGGTATCCTCCCGCCATGTCGCTGACTGTCTGCATGATCGCGCGCAACGAGCAGGCCAACCTGGCCCGGTCGTTGCCGAGTGTTCGCGACGTCGCGGATCAGATCGTCGTACTCGATACCGGCTCGGACGATGCAACGGCCGAGGTGGCCGCCGGGCACGGGGCGGAGGTCGGGCGGTTCGCGTGGTGCGAGGACTTTGCCGCGGCCCGCAACGCGGCGATCGACCGGGCGGGCTGCGACTGGATCCTCTGGCTGGACGCGGACGAGGCCGTTGCCGCCTCTTCGTGCGCCGCGCTGCGCCGGGCCATCGGGCGCGACGATGTGCTGGCGTACCTGCTCGATCGACACGACCTGACATCCAACGACCCGGATGCGCCATACACGCGCATGTGGCAGGCGAGATTGTTTCGGCGTGATGCGAACCTGCGGTTCGTCGGTCGATGCCATCCGCATTTTGATCCCCCGCTCGAACAGGCCGCCGCGACCACGGGCTTGTCCGTCGAGCCAACCGACATCGTGCTCGCACATTGGGGTTACGTCGATGCCCAGGTCAGCCGCGACAAGCTGCGGCGCGGCCGGCGATTGCTCGAGCTTGAATTGGCGGATCGGCCGGGGCAGTTGTACTACCTGGTCGAACTGTTCCGCACGCAGATGCAGTTGGAGGAACCCGAGGCCCGGGACACGCTGGTCCGGGCCATGCAGGCGTGGGGCGGGCAGGTCAACGAGGCCCGCCCCCCGAATCGCTATGCCGCCTTGCTGCTGGAGACGCTGCTGCAGTTGCCGGGCGAGGCGCTGGTCGGGCCGTGGACGCCGGGGCTGGCGCGGAAGCTGGCGGAGCGCTGGTTCGGCGATTCGCCGCCTTTGGTGTGGCTGCTGGCGCAGCAGGATTTTCAGGCCGGTCGTTTCGCCGACGCCGCGGCGCGGCTTGAGCGGCTGGTGAACATGGGCACGACGCGGCGTTACGACATGACCTGCAGCTTCGACCCGCGCATCATCGGCGCCGATGCGCTGCAGAACCTGGGCGTGTGCCGGGTCAAGCAGGCGAAGCTGGATCAGGCCCGGCGCGTGTTCGAGCAACTGCGCCAGGACCCGGCCCGGCGCGAGGCGGCCGAGGCGAACCTGGCGGTCGTGCGGGACTTGCTCCAGCAACATGGCGGCGCGCGAAAACCGGCGGGTCGATCGTCAACGCGCCGGTCCAAACGTCGGCGTTGACCGGCTCTGCGGCCGCGTCCTGCGTCCAGGCGGTCGTTGCCAGGCACATTGCGACAACCGGACCCGCGATACGGGTGACAACCAACGGGCAACGATCGGACATGATGCCTCCAGCAACCGGAGCAAAAATGAAAACGCCCCTCACGTTGGGGGTCGGCCTGTGAGGGCGCAGCGAACAGGACGCGATTGTCTTTTTTGTCAATCCCGCCGGGTCGGGCGTTGCAAAACGCGCTGCAGACGCTAGGGTTGGGTGTATCTGAGCGGTTGGGCACCTTAAGTTCAGGTCACGCTGGTTGATCGATCCGCACGCCCCCAACGCAAGCGGCCCGGCTCTCAGTGTCGATGGATCCGAACCGCTACGATCAGGCGAGCCCATGGCCACCGTAGAAGTCCGCAACCTGTACAAGATCTTCGGGCGCGGCGCCCGCAGCCAGGCCCTGCCCATGGTCCGCCAGGGGGCAGACAAGACCCAGGTCCTCCGCAAGACCGGCTGCACCGTGGGCATCGACGACGCCAGCTTCGCCATCGCCCAGCGCGAGGTCTTTGTCATCATGGGCCTCAGCGGGTCCGGCAAGAGCACCGTCCTGCGTTGTCTCAACCGCCTCATCGAGCCCACCGCCGGCGAGATTCTCATCGACGGCAACGATGTCACCCAACTCAACCACGCCGAACTTCGCGAACTCCGCCGCCACAAGCTCGGCATGGTGTTCCAGCACTTCGGCCTGCTGCCGCATCGCACCGTGCTCGACAACGTCGCCTTCGGCCTGGAAGTCCAGGGCATCGCCAAGGCCCAGCGCTACGAGCAGGCCCGCCAATCGATCGACCTGGTCGGCCTGGGCGAGTACGTCGAGTCGCGCGTGCAGCAGTTGTCCGGCGGGATGCAGCAGCGCGTCGGCCTGGCCCGCGCCCTGGCCACCGATGCTGACATCCTCCTCATGGACGAAGCGTTCAGCGCCCTGGACCCGCTGATCCGCAACAACATGCAGGACGAACTGCTCGACCTGCAGCAGAAGATGCGCAAGACGATCGTGTTCATCACGCACGACCTGGACGAAGCGCTCAAGCTTGGCGATCACATCGCGATCATGAAGGACGGCCGCATCGTCCAGATCGGCTCGCCCGAGGAGATTCTGACCCACCCGGCCGACGAATACGTGCGGTCGTTCGTCGAGAACGTCGACCGCAGCAAGGTCATCACCGCCGGCACGATCATGCAGGACCCGCTCGCCGTGCTGCGGTTGCGCGACGGCACGGGCCGGGCGGTGCGGCTGATGCGCGAGCACGGCCGCAGCACGCTGTTCGTCGTGGATGAAGACCGACGCCTGCGCGGCATGGTCCGCATCGACGACGCGGTCGAGCGGGTCAAACACGATCAGCACGACCTTGCGGAGATTCTGGTGGAGGATGTGAAAACGACCAGCCCGGCCCAGCCGCTGACGGAGTTGATGACCGACGCCGCGGAAACCCCCGTGCCCATTGCCGTGGTCGACGACCAGGGCAGGCTCCGGGGCATCGTCACCCGCGCGGCGATGCTCTCGGCCATCGCCGGGGAGGAGGTGACGGCCCATGGCTGATCCGAACACCGGCACCATCGAAACCGTCACCCAGTGGTTCGGCGACAACACGCCCGGCGATGCGATCAACGTCGGCATCGAGTGGATCAAGGACAACCTGGCGGTGGTGCTCGGCGGCATCAAGGAGGGCCTGGGCGCGGTGATCGACGGCAGCGCCTGGCTGCTGATGCTCCCGCCGTGGTGGGTGCTGGGCGTCATCCTCGTGGGCCTGGCGTGGTGGATCGCCGGGCGCGGCGTGGCGCTGTTCACGCTGGTCGGCGTGCTGCTGATCGTCTGGATGGGCATGTGGGAAGACACCATGCTCACCGTCGCGCTGGTGCTGGTGTCGACGTTGATCGCGCTGGCCATCGGCATCCCCGTGGGCATCGCCGCGGCGCGCAGCGATTCGGTCCAGCGCATCGTTCGGCCCATCCTCGATTTCATGCAGACCATGCCCGCGTTTGTTTACCTGATCCCCGTGGTGTTCTTCTTCAGCCTCGGCGCGGTGCCCGGGGCGATCGCCACGATCGTCTTCGCCATGCCCCCGGCGGTGCGGCTGACCAACCTCGGCATCCGCCAGGTCCCCGAGGAAGTCGTCGAAGCCTCCGACGCCTTCGGCTCGACGAGTTCGCAGAAACTGTTCAAGGTGCAACTGCCCATCGCCATGCCTACCATCATGGCCGGCGTCAACCAGACGATCATGCTCGCCCTGAGCATGGTCGTGATCGCGGGCCTGGTCGGCGCCCCGGGCCTGGGCCAGGAGATCGTCGAAGCGGTCACCCGGCTCAACCTGCCCAAGGGGTTCAACGCCGGCTTCGCCGTCGTCATCCTCGCGATTTATCTTGATCGCATCACCCATGCCTTCGCCATCAGCGAAGACTGACCCGACTCCACACGCCATTTAAGCGACAAAGGACCCGATCATGCACATGCACACCCCACGTAAAACCATCCTCACGCTGGTGTTCGCCCTGGTGGCGGGCCTGGCCCTGAGCGGATGCGGCAAGGGCGGCGACGACGCGGCGACCTCCGCGGACAAGCAGCTTCGCTTCGTCTACGTCAACTGGGCCGACGGCGTAGCCATCACCAACCTCGCCAAGGTCATCCTCGAAGACGAGATGGGCTACGAAGTCGAGCTGATCCAGGCCGACGTCGGCCCGGTCTACTCGTCCGTGGCCGATGGTACGGCCGACGCGTTCCTCGACGCCTGGCTGCCGTCCACGCACTCGGATTATCTCGAACGCTTCGGCGATGATCTCGTGGACGAAGGCGCGATCTACACCGGTTGCCGCCTGGGCCTGGTCGTCCCCGACGACGCCCCCGGCCAGAGCATCGAAGACCTGAACGACAATGCCGAGGCTTACGACAACCAGATCATCGGCATCGACTCCGGCTCGGGCGTCATGCGCCAGACCCAGCAGGCGGTCGAGGATTACAACCTGGAGTTGAAACTGGTCGCCTCATCCGGCCCGGCGATGACCGCGGCGCTCAAGGCCGCCGTCGACTCCGGCGAGCCGGTCGTCGTCACCGGCTGGAAGCCGCACTGGAAGTTCGCCCGCTGGGGCCTGCGGTTCCTCGACGACCCGAAGAAGGTCTACGGTGAGGCCGAGGAGATTCGCGCCATCACCCGCACCGGTTTCGAAGCCGACCACCCCGAGGTGGTCGCGTTCCTGCGTGCGTACTCGCTCAACGACCAGCAGCTCGGCTCGCTCATGGGCGCGATCAAGGACTCGGATGAAGACGCCGAGGTCGTCGCCCGCCAGTGGGCCTCCGAGCACGCCGACGCCATCGCCGGCTGGCTGGGCGAATAACCAACGATTCGCTGACATTCATCGCAACGAACAAGCCCACCCGTCAGGGTGGGCTTGTTTAATGGCGGATTTCGCACTGCCGAAGCCCGGGCTTCGGCGAGTGTGTGGTTTTGAGTTGGTTGGAGGATACGGATTACGCTGGTTCACATGTCCGGCACACTCACACCCGCGAATGCCCGGCCGACCATGGGTGTCGCCCGCGCGGCGCTGGTCGGCGGCGTGGTCATCATGCTCGCCAAGGTCGGTCTGTTCTTCATGACCAACTCCGCGGCGGTGCTGGGCGACGCCCTGGAATCGCTGGTCAACATCGCCGCCTCGGCCCTCGTGATGTTCAGCGTCTGGTACGCCGCCCGCCCGCCCGACCGCGAGCACCCCTACGGCCACGGCAAGGTCGAGTTCGTCACCGCCGGCATCGAAGGGGCGCTGATCATCGTCGCCGGGCTCGGCGTGGCCGGCGAGTCGATCCGACGCATGATCGTCGGCACGCAGGTTCATGCGTCCTGGTTCGGGACGGTGGGCCTGGTCGCCATCGCGATCGCCCTGGCCGGGCTTGGCGGGTACATCCTGCGCCGCGGCCGCGCCTGCGACAGCCCCGCCCTGATCGCCGACGGCCGGCACCTGATGGCCGACGCGGTGACCACCGGCGCGGTGGCCGCGGCCCTGGCGGTCGTCGGATGGACCGGCTGGATGTGGCTCGACGCCGCGGTCGCCGTGGTGCTGTGCGCCTGGATCACCTGGACCGGCGTCAACGTCATCCGTCGCGCCTTGCATGGGTTGCTTGATCGCATCGACCCGGAAGATGACGCGGCGATCCGTGGGATACTCGACCAGGCCGTCGCCGCCGGACGCATCGCCAGCTACGAGAAAGTCCGCCATCGTCATCACGGGGCCGACCACTGGGTGGACATGCATCTGCGGTTTGATCCGGGCCTGTCGGTGGACGAGGCGCATGCGCAGGCCAGCGCGATCGAACACGCGATCGAACAACACCTCGGGCGCGCCAACGCCACGGCGCACATCGAGCCGGAGGAGGATCGCACGTCTGCGTGATCCACAAAAAAGCCCACCCGTAATGTAAAAAGCCCACCCATGGCCATGGGTGGGCTTTGAGGATGGACGATGAATCGGTTTTTTAGAACTGCAGCGTCAGGCCGCCGCTGATGACGGTCGAGTCGCTGTCGTCGGCGGTCACGCCGGTGTAGCGGGCGAAGATGCTCATGGTGTCGCTCATGAGCACACTCGCGCCTGCGGAATATTCCAGGGCGTCGCGATCGCTGGAGCCGCGATCGATCTCGAAGCCCTGGTTGGCATGGACGAAGCGGGCACCGATCGTGTCGTCGGCATCGTCGAGCAGTTCATGCCGCCAGGCGACCGACGCTTCGGGCACGATCGTCCAGTTCTGGTCGATGTGCCAGATGTACGCCATGCGCGCCCCGAGTTTCAGGTCCACCGAGTGGGTCTGCTGGTCGTCGAGGGTCAGGTTGGCCGCACTGGCACCGGATTCGGTGAAGTCCTTCTGGTAGAAGAACACGTACTGGAAGCTGGCCGCGGGAGCGATGACCCACTGTTCGTCGGGATAAAGATCGTAGTCCGTCCCGCCGTAGACGCTGATTTCGTGGCCGTCCCAGTCGCCCCTGGCGTTGCGCGTGAGCGTGCCGACCACGATCGGGCGATTGCTCTCCTGGTGGTGGTAGGCGTAGCTCAACGCGAAGGTCACGTTCCAGCGGTCGGCCGGTGAGAAGCTGACGTAAGGTCCGAAGCGGTAGCTGTCGATGTCGGCATCACCGCCGAGCCCGCGGTAGTCGACGTCGGTGTTGGTGTACGCCGCGCTGAAACCGATCAGCAGGTCGTCGACCATCCAGTCGACGCCGGCCTGGAATCCGAGCGTGTCCGCGTCGTAGCCGGTCCGGTCGTCGCTATTGGTTTCCTCGGTGTCCATGCCCAGGCCGAACGCGTAGACGTTGAACCCGCGATCGTGCGGCTCCATGGTCCAGCCGGGCCCGAGGTTCCGGTCCATGCCGTTGCCGTCTTCCATGGTGTCGATGGCTTGGCCCATCACCTGCGGATCGTCGGCCATGGAGGCGAACATCGGGCCGACCGGCAGCGCCGATTCCCCGTTCTCCATCGCCGGGGCGTCGGACATCATGTACATGGGGAAGCCCATGCGGCGTCGGGTGATGTAATCGGCCTGGGTGTCCATCATCCGCTGGGTGACGCGGCGATTGATCCGCTGCACGATGTCGTACCGCTCGGGGCTGAGGTAATCCAGCGCCATCGTGAACCCCGCCCCGGGCCCGAGAGAGTCAAGCTCGGCCAGCAGCGTCTCGGCGTCGTGGTTGGTCGTCTGCGGCGTGGAGGCGGCGAGGAAGTCCAGGCCCTCGGCCACCTCGTGACGATTGTCGCTGTTGGCCGCGGTGGTGTAGCTGATGCGGTTGGCGGTTACGCGGTAGACATCCCCGCCGACCACCGACCCGGTGAAGCTCATGAAGTTGATCGCGCTGGTGACGTCGGCGCCGTTGTCGGTCACGGTCGGCGCGTCGATGATATCGAAGGAGTCGCCGTCGGCGATGTAGCCCTTGGCCAGCGTCTCCATGCGGACGATGCTGTCGTTTTCGAGGGTCGCGGTCGTGCCGCCGGTGGTCAGGTCGACGTGGTCGTTGTCGTCGCCCGCGCCGTCGTTGGGGAAGTTGCCGTGGGTGACGGGGCTGTCGGGGCTGAGTTCGATGGTGAGGGTGGCGTCGGTGTTGTGGGTGAAGTCGCCCTCGATGGTGAGGGTGCCGATGGCGTTGTTGACGGCGCCGGGGTTGGTGTCGGAGTCGGCGTTGTTGACCAGCGACCCGCCGATGGTGCCGTCGCCCTGGAGGGTGGCGTTGGCGTTGTTGTTCACGTCCCCGCCGACCGAGCCGTTGATGCGGAGGATGCCGGCGTCGTTGTCGAGGGTGCCGGTGTAGGCGCTGCCGTCGGCTTCGATGGTCAGGCGACCGGCGCCGTTCTTGGTCAGGTCTGCGGCGCCGGTGAGGGTGGCGGCGGCGCCGAGGATGGAGTTGATCGAGGCGGTGAGGGTCGAGTCGGCGTTCACGTCGATGTTGTTGCCGTAGATGTTGTCAGCGGTGGCGCTGAGGTCGAGGGTGCCGCCGTCGAGGGTGACGTCGCCGGCGCCCAGGCCGTTGTCGTTATTGACCTCGACGATGGCGGTGCCGCCGACGGTGACGCCGGCGTCGAAGGTGTTGCCGGCGTTGAGCTGGATGGTGCCTGCGCCGCTGACGTCCAGGTCACCGCCGGCGCCCGAGATGATGCCGTTGAACACCAGCGTACCGCCGGCCACGGCGGACAGGCTCATCGTCGCGGCGCCGATGTCGATGGCGTTGTTGATCGTGTGCAGCAGGGCGTCGTCGCTGGTGATCGCGTGCGGCGCGGCGCCGTCAAAGGTCAGGCTCGCACCCGAGAGGGTGAACGCCGCGTCGGCGTCGAAGTTGATCGAGCTGATCCCCGTCCACGCCACGGCGGCGGTGGGGTCGGTCCGGGTGCTGCCGGCGAACTCCCACTCGTCGTCGATGGCGGTGGGGGGGTTGGTCGGCGCGGTGTCGGCATCCCAGTTGTCCGCGGTGGTGAGGTTGCTGTCGGCGCCCTCGCCGTCCCAGGTCTTTTCCTGGGCGAAGGTCGTGCTGACCAGCGCCGTGACACATAACGCGGCAATGGCGCATTGGATGCGGTTGAGCGTGCTCATGGTATTGTCACCCTTTCGATGGCTGTCTGCGGACGGATGTGTTGGCCCGTCCCTTGTCCCATATTGCCGGCCCCAGGCGCGGCCCAATAATAGATCCCATCACCCTGCCCTGTAACAGGCATGGATAGAACGGGTATCGGCCGAATCCATCAAATCAGGTCAGTTTTATCAACGGCCGATAAGCGGTGGGCGTTGTGTTTGCGCATAAAAAAGCCCGCCCATGGCCATGGGTGGGCTTTGTGAGGTCATTCAGGCTCAGGCCGTCTTACGCTTACGCGAGGGTGATCGACTCGTCGAGGTAGACGTCCTGGATGGCGTTGAGCAGTTCGACGCCTTCGCTCATGGGGCGTTGGAAGGCCTTGCGGCCGGAGATCAGGCCCATGCCGCCGGCGCGCTTGTTCACGACCGCGGTCTTGACCGCCTCGGCCATGTCCGACGCGCCGCTGGAGGCGCCGCCGGAGTTGATCAGCGGGCTGCGGCCCATGTAGCAGTTGGCCACCTGGTACCGGCACAGCTCGATCGGGTGGTCGCCCGGGGTCAGGTCGCTGTAGACTTTCTTGTGGGTCTTGCCGTAGTTGTCCAGGGCGTTGTACCCGCCGTTGTTCTCGGGCAGCTTCTGCTTGATGATGTCGGCCTCGATGGTCACGCCCAGGTGGTTGGCCTGGCCGGTCAGGTCGGCCGAGACGTGGTAGTCGGTGCCGTCGACCTTGAAGGCGTTGTTGCGCAGGTAGCACCACAGGACGGTGACCAGGCCCAGTTCGTGGGCGCGGGCGAAGGCGGCGCTGGTTTCCTGGATCTGGCGCGTGGCGTTTTCGCTGCCGAAGTAGATCGTCGCGCCGACGGCCGTGGCGCCCATCTCGAACGCCTGCTCGACCTGCGCGAACATGATCTGGTCGAACTGGTTGGGGTAGGTCATCAGCTCATTGTGGTTGAGCTTGACGATGAAGGGAATCTTGTGGGCGTACTTGCGGCTGCAGGCGCCGAGCACGCCGAGCGTCGAGGCGACCGCGTTGCAGCCGCCTTCGATCGCCAGCTTGACGATGTTTTCCGGATCGAAGTAGATCGGGTTGGGCGCGAACGACGCCGCGGCCGAGTGCTCGATGCCCTGGTCGACCGGGAGGATGCTCACGTAGCCGGTGCCGCCGAGGCGACCGGAGTTCATCAGCAACTGGAAGTTGCGGAGGACGTTGGGCGAGCGATCGGTCTGGGCGAGCACGCGATCGACGAAGTCCGGGCCGGGCAGGTGAACCAGGTCCTTGTTGAAACCTTTGGCTTCGTAGCTGAGCAGGGCGTCGGCCTCAGCGCCGAGCAGTTCCTGCACCTTACTGGTGGCCGTAGCCGTAATCATGGCGAGTCCTTTCGGATGCTTCGATCCTAACGGGGGCTGTAACGGGGGGACAAACACACGGTACCGCCGGTAGGCGACGGCAACGATATTCTACAAAAAAGACCGAAATATACAAGTTATCGGAGCGTTTTTTTCACGCGTGGCGTAGTACCCCCGTTAGTGGGGCATCCGCTCCAGCCGGGCGTATTCCAGGATCAGCGTCTTCACGCCCACCGCGTCGAAGTCGACCTTGGCCCGGGCGTTGGACCCGGCCCCGCTGATGGTGATCACATCGCCCTGCCCGAACTGCGGATGGCGCACGCGGCAGCCGATCTCCAGACCGCCAACCGACCGTTTGACGCCGGGTCGGGCTGGCCTCGGCGCATGGGCAAAACCCATTCCGGGGGCGGGGGCGTCATCTTCGTCGTACGTGCTCCAACCCGAGGCGTGATCCTCGCGCTCGACCACTTCCGGGGGCAGCTCGTTGAGGAACTGACTGGGGATGGCCCGTTCGCGCCGGCCGCGGATCGTGCGGTAGCGGGCGTGGGTGAGCATCAGCTCCCGGCGCGCCCGCGTGATGCCCACGAAGCACAGCCGCCGCTCTTCCTCCAGTTGCTCGGCCGAGTCCATCGACCGGCTGTGCGGCAAGATGCCTTCTTCCAGTCCGATCATCGCCACGACGTCGAACTCCAGGCCCTTGGCGGCATGCAACGTCATGAGCGTGACCGCGCCCTCGCCGTCGCCGTGCTGTTCCATGCGGTCGATGTCGCTGACCAGCGCGACCGATTCGAGGTAGTCGGTCAGGCGTTGGGCGAGCGTCGCATCCTCCTCGCCGTACTCGTCATCGAAACGCTGCGCGGCGGTGATCAGTTCGTACAGGTTGGCCAGCTTCTCTTCGTCTTCCTTCTGGTAGAACGCCTCGAGCCCCGAATCGCGAATGACCATCTCGACAACATCGCGCATCCCCGGGACGAAGGTCAGCGTGTCGGCCTCGCCTTCCAGCTTGGTCCGCCACTTGTTGACCATCTCGCGAAACTTGCCGACGGCCTTGACCGCGCCGGCCGTGAGTGACGTGACCTTGCCGGGGGTTTCGATCGCATCCCACAGGCGCTCGCCGTTGGCCGCGGCGTAGGCCTGCAGGTTTTCGAGGGTGGTCTTGCCGATGCCGCGCGTGGGGGTGTTGATGATGCGGGCGAGCGACATCGCGTCGGCCGGGTTGTGCAGCACGCGCAGGTACGCCACCGCGTCACGCACTTCCTTGCGCTGGTAGAACGCCGTCCCCCGCGCCACCACGTAGGGAATGCTCGACCACATCAGCGCGTCTTCCATCACGCGACTCAGCGCGTTCATGCGGTAAAACACGACCATATCCGACCACAGGCGACCCGCTTCGCGGTGCTTACGCAGGGAGTCGACGACGAGCTGCGATTCATGCTCCTCGTCACCGGCGGCCACGAGGCGCAGCTTCGAACCCGCGTCGTTGCTCGTGAACAGCGGCTTGTGCTTGCGGCGCTGGTTGTGCTTGATCAGCGCGTCGGCCGCGAGCAGGATTTCCGGGGTCGACCGCCAGTTCTGACCCAGCGCGATGACCTTCGCCTGGGGGTAGTGTTCTTCGAACTCGAGGATGTTGCGGATGTCCGCGCCGCGCCAGCCGTAGATCGACTGGTCGGGATCGCCGACGACGCAGATGTTCTGGTGCGACGCGGCGAGCTGATGCGCGATCATGAACTGCGCGTGGTTGGTGTCCTGGTACTCGTCGATGAGCAGGTAAGCGAACCGATCCTGCATCTCCGCGCGCACCCGCTCGTCGGCCCGCAACAAAAACGCCGTCTCGGTCAGCAGGTCGTCGAAGTCCAGGGCATCGTTGGCGCGGAGGATCTG
>CAYYPN010000052.1:10224-12285 GCA_964473545.1 uncultured Planctomycetaceae bacterium | reverse complement strand
GAGGCGGGCCTTGGCGGTTGGGCGGTGATGCTCGCCGGGGTTGCGGTGATTGCCGTGGCCTTGCTCACCCCGGCGGTGCTGGAGGTCGAAGCCCTGCGTCAGCGCCAGGCGTCGGCCGCGCAGCACGCGGCGCAACTGGCTGACCTGAAAGGCAATTACAACCAATTCGTCACCGCCATGCGCCGGGGCGACCCCCTGCTGATCCGGCGATTGGCGTTGCATGAACTCAACCGCCGACCGGCCGGGAGCGAGTCGGTCGACCTCGTACGGGCCGGTGATTCGCCCGACCGCGGGGCCAGCTACGAACACTGGCTCGCCCCACCGGTGCCGACGGCCACACCGACCGCCGCCACCCCGGCCGGGGGGCATGACTCGATGCTGATCCGCCTGGCCACGGGCCGCAACCGGATGCTGATGTTCATCGTCGGCGGCGTGCTCGTGGGCATCGGGCTGGTCACCGGTGGATCCGCTGAGGTTTAACCTTCGCAAACCCGGGCCGCCTTGGACGGGCGGCGAGAGGACCGGATACACTTTCTCGCATGAACCGGGATGTCATGACGGCGCGGTTGCGGTTGGCGATGGCGGCGGGCAAGCCTTTAATGCGTTTCAAACAATGTGACGCTATAATGTAACTGGCTTATCTTGATTCTCGCCGCACGCTGGGGCGTGGCGGCGCATGGGGCTTTGTGGCCGCTTGTCATTGGGAGTCACCTCAGCATGCAGGATGGCAAATTTATAGTGTTGTGCATCGACGACGATGCGGATGTACGCGAGGGGTTGCGCATGATCATCGAGTCCACCGGGTACGCGACGGCTGCGGAAGCCGACAGCGGTGCTTCCGGTCGTGACGCCTGCGATGACGTCGAGCCGGACATGGTCCTGGTCGACCTGATGATGGAAACGCAGGACGCGGGTCTGCAGACGGCCGCCGCGATCCATGCCAAGCGACCCGACCTGCCGATCTACCTGCTCAGCAGTGTCGGCGACGAGGCGGCGATGACGCTCGAACCGGCCGATCACGGTTTGAGCGGCATGTTCCAGAAGCCGATCAATCCGGATCAACTGATCGCCTGCATGGACAAGCGACTGAACGAGGTCGCCGAGAGCTGAGACGGGCCATGGACGATAGAGGCCGGACCGATCTCGCTGCGGCAGCTTCGTCGGCGCAACCACCGGTGGAAGTGGGCATCGCTGCACCGGCATCGCATGTCGATGGTGAATCCGACGCGGCGCTGCTGGAGTTGTACGAACGGCTGGCTGAGGGCGTCGGGCTGACCGAAGTGCTGCAGCAAGCCGCGGCCATGGTCCGCGATTTCGTCCACGCCGAACGCGCCACGATCTACCTGCTCCACGAGCAAACTGCGGAACTGGAATCGCAGGCGGTCATCGGCAACGTCGCCCGCCGCATCCGCGTGCCGCTGGATCGGCAGTCGCTGGCCGGCTATTGCGGGTCGACCGGCCGCGCATTCGTCATCGACGACGCGTACGGCAACTTGAGTCCGGTCGATGCGTGCCTGCGATTCGACCGATCATGGGACCGGCTGAACAACTTTCGGACGCGCGACGTGATGTGTGCACCCGCGGTCTTTCGCGGCAGCGTGCTCGGCGTCGTCCAGGCGATCAACCGTACGGCCGGTCGCTTCGGCCCGGATGACCTGAAACGGTTGCAGAGCGTGGTGCGGCTGGTGGCTTACGAATTGTTTCATGCACGCTTGTACGATGAGCTGGCGTCGCTCAAGCGGCTGGACCGGGAGAAGGCCCAGTTCATGCGTGTGCTGGTGCATGAGCTGAAGTCACCGGTCGCCGGCGCGCGGACGCTGATCGACGGGATGAGTCTGGCAGCGCGGAACCAGCCGCAACTTGACGCGCCGCTCAATCGCATCGGCTCGCGCATGGACCAGTTGCTGGGCATGATCGGCGACCTGCTGGAACTGTCGAAGGTCAAGGCCGACGAGCCGCTCGGCGAGGTCAGCATCTTCGACCTGGTGCCCCAGACCATCGAGGCATGTCAGCCCTATGTCGAGCAGGCACAGGCGGGCGGGTTGAGCTTCGAGATGGACC
>CAYYPN010000052.1:8060-10214 GCA_964473545.1 uncultured Planctomycetaceae bacterium | reverse complement strand
CCCTGCCGGCCCGCTTCGACCAGCAGGGTTACCAACTGGTCGTGTCCAACCTGGTGTCCAACGCGATCAAGTACACGCCGGCCGGATCGGTGGGCGTGCGACTGGGGCGCGACGAATCGGATGGCGTCGTGCTTGAGGTACGTGATTCGGGGATGGGGATTCCGCAAGCGGAGTTGCCGAAGCTGTTCGGCGAGTTTTTCCGGGCATCGAATGCCAGGCAAAGTAAGGTGCATGGCACGGGCGTGGGCCTGGCCGCCATCAAGCAGATGATCGACCGGTTCAACGGGACGATCGAGGTGCACAGCCGTGAGAACGTGGGGACGCGATTCGTGGTGCGCCTGCCGGGCGCGGATGGGGTCGCCGGCGGCGGGGATGGTGAAGCCGACTACGACGCGGGCTGACCGATAATGGGGCAAATGCTGCGCGGGTTGAGACAGCTTGGGCGGTGGGCCGATGAGGCGGGCCTTGGCGGTTGGGCGGTGATGCTCGCCGGGGTTGCGGTGATTGCCGCGGCCTTGCTCACCCCGGCGGTGCTGGAGGTCGAGACCCTGCGCCAACGCCAGGCATCGGCGGCGTGCTCGTAGGCATCGGGCTGGTCACCGGTGGATCCGCTGAGGTTTAACCTTCGCAAACCCGGGCCGCCTTGGACGGGCGGCGAGAGGACCGGATACACTTTCTCGCATGAACCGGGATGTCATGACGGCGCGGTTGCGGTTGGCGATGGCGGCGGGACTGGGGCCTCGCCTGACCCAACGACTGGAAGAACACTTCGGCAACCCGATCGATGCGGTTGCCGCATCGACGTCCGCACTGCGTCAGGTCGAAGGCATCGGCGCCAAGCGAGCCGGTGAGATTCGCCGGGCGTTGGACGAAGCCGACGTCGAAGCCGAGTGGGAACGGATCGAAGCGCGAGGTGTGGCGCTGGTCGCGCCGGATGATCCGGGGTACCCGACCCTGCTGAAGCACATTCACGACGCCCCGCCGTTGTTGTACGTCAGGGGGACGTTGGAGCGCCAGGATGGGTTGGGGTTGGCGATCGTGGGTTCGCGGCGTTGCACGCCGTACGGGCAGGAGCAGGCCGAACGCTTCGCCTCGGGCGCGGCGCAGGCGGGGTTGACCATCGTGTCCGGCGGGGCAAGGGGGATCGACACCGCCGCCCATCGCGCCGCCCTGCGTGTCAAGGGACGAACCATCGCAGTGCTGGGCTGCGGATTGGATCGGGCCTATCCTCCGGAAAACGAGGAGTTGTTCGAGCAGATCTCCGAGCACGGGGCGGTGGTCAGCGAATTGCCGATGACCAGCCCGCCGATCGCCGAGAATTTTCCGCGAAGGAATCGGATCATCAGCGGCCTGTCGCTTGGCGTGCTGGTGGTCGAGGCGGCGTTGCGTTCGGGGGCGTTGATCACGGCGCGGCTTGCGGCGGAGGAACATCATCGCGAGGTGATGGCCGTGCCGGGCCGGGCCGACTCGGGCGCATCGAGCGGTTGCCACAAGATCGTCCGCGAGGGATGGGCGACGCTGGTGACCAACGCGGCGGACGTGCTGGAATGTCTCGGCGAAGCGGGGCGCATCCTGCGCGACCACGTGGCGTTTGACGAAAATATGACCGATAACGACACGCCGGCCGTTTCACCGATACTTACGGCGACGTTTACCGACGAGCAGCGTCGGATCGTTGAGGCATTGGGGCGGGAGCCGGTGAATGTCGATGCCCTGTCGCGGCAGACGGGTTTGGACATGGCGTTGGTGCGTTCGCAGTTGACGATGCTCGAACTTCGGGGCGTGGTGAAGCGTTCGGCGGGAAATCACGTACAGCTCAAGTGATAAAGATCCGACACGTGTTGACCGAATAAGTCCAAGGGTTGGACTACGTTGCATTAACCGGCCCCCGAGATGCCCGCGCCGTGGTTTTATTGCCGGAACGTGGCCGATGAGTCGAGAGCAAGCAGGCCCCAAGCCCGTCTGTCTGGGACAAGTCACTCCGGACCTGCGCGCCGATTGGCTCGATGCGATGTTCGCCGCGATCACCGATGCGGTGATCCTGACCGACAACCACCGGCGCATCATCATGGCCAATCCGGCGTGCGAACGGGTGTTCGGCCGCAACCCCGCGGACATACTCGGCCACACCACCCGGATCCTCTACCCCGACGA
>CAYYPN010000052.1:6245-8050 GCA_964473545.1 uncultured Planctomycetaceae bacterium | reverse complement strand
GCTGTTGCCCCAGGATGACGACGAACAACTGACCGCGCCGTTGCCCCTGCGTTGCGCCGACGCCAACGGGCTGGCGTTCGATGCGGAACTGACGCTCACGCCCATGCATGACGCCGCCGGCCGACGGGTGGGCTGGCTGGGTGTGGTGCGCAACATCAGCGAGCGCATCCAGGCCGAACGCGAGCGCGAGCAGACTAACCAGCGGCTGATGTTGCTCAACACCCTGACGACCGGCCTGCGCACGGGCGGCAACGCCTCGCGGGTCATCGCCGACGCCGTCGACAGCATGGCGCAGTTGTTCACCGACTACCGGATCGGCTACGCCGAACTCGACAACAAAGACATGCTGCAGTTCCAATGCGTTCACACCCCGGCGGGGATGCCCGATACCGCGGGGATCAGCACGTCGCTCGCCGTCGCGCCGCGATTATGTGCCGACATCCGACGCCGACCGATCGTGACGATTAACGACATGGCCGAAGACGATCGCGCAGGGTCCATGAGACCGGTGCTCAACGGCTACGGCGTCGGCGCCACGCTCATCGCTCCCATTCGTCGCGAGAACACGGTCGTCGCGTTTCTCTGCATGGACAGCGCTGACCCGTGCGAATGGTCGGACCATGAAGTCCGCACGATCCGCGAGGTCGCCGATTGTCTGGCGATCGCGATCAAAAATGCCGAGCGAGACCGTCATCGCCGGGTTACCGAAGCCAATCTGCGCCAGCGCGAGCAGCAATTGCGACACCAGGCTTATCACGACGGGCTGACCGGTCTGGCCAATCGCACGATGTTCCAGTTGCGTCTGGCCCAGGCGATCGAGCGTGCCCGCAACGATTCCCGCTACCACTTCGCGGTGCTCTTCCTCGACTTCGACCAGTTCAAGTATGTCAACGACTCGCTGGGGCATGATGCGGGCGACGCGCTGCTGGTGAGCATTGCCGCACGCCTGCGTAAACAGATCGGGCAATGGGCCGCACGTTTCGGCATCGGCCATGACCACATGGCCGCACGCGTGGGCGGGGATGAATTCCTCATCCTCGTCGATGAACTGACGCGCGCCGATGATGTGAGCGGCGTGGCCCGAAGTCTGCTCGAAGCCTTGTCACCGGAACACAACCTCAACGGCCAACCGGTCGTGTCGACCGCCAGCATCGGCATCGTCAACCACGACGGTCGCTACCGGCATCCGGAGGAGATCATCCGCGACGCCGACATCGCCATGTACCGCGCCAAGGCCGACGGCCGGGGGCGGTATGCCTGGTTTGATGCGGCCATGCGAGCCGAAGTCATCCAGCGCGCCCGCCTCGAACGCGATCTGCGCGCCGCGGTCGCCAACCGCGAGTTGCGTGTACACTACCAGCCGATCATCCACCTCGACGTCGGCGGCGTGCACGGATTCGAAGCACTGGTCCGCTGGCCCCATCCCGAGATGGGCATGGTCCCCCCCCACCGGTTTTTGCCGCTGATCGACGAGTTGGACCTGGCGGCGGACCTGGGACGTTTTATCCTGATCGAGGCCTGCGGCAAGCTCGCGGCATGGCGCGCCGATGCGACGCTGCATACCGACCCGATCGTGTTGCACATCAACCTTTTCCATCGCCAGCTTCTGCAGGGCGATCTGCTCGACAGTGTCCGTGCGGTGCTGGCCGAGACCGGGCTGCCCGCGACGACGCTCTGCTTTGAAATCGACGAGGCCACGCTTGTCAAAGGCCCTGAATCCGTGGCCCGACAGATTCAGCAACTCCACGACCTCGGCGTGCGGATCACCATGGTGATGTCGGCCTGGGATTCGGCGTAGATGTTCA
>CAYYPN010000052.1:0-6235 GCA_964473545.1 uncultured Planctomycetaceae bacterium | reverse complement strand
ACCACTTCGGCTCGGGGTCCCCCTGCCTGGCTCACCTGCACCAGTTGCCGGTCGATGTGCTCAAGGTCGCCCCGGCTTTCATCACCAACCTCGAACATCAACCGCACTACGCGGCGATCATCCAGTCGGTCATCACCCTCGCCCACTCGCTGGACATGCGGGTCATCGGCGAAGGCATCGAATCCGAAAGCGAACTCGCTCAGCTCCAGGCCCTCGATTGCGACATGGGCCAGGGCTTCTACCTCTCCGGCTCGGTCGGCCCGGACCAGGTGCGCAATCTGCTGACCGCCCAGCCGCGCGCCTTCCGCCGACGCAGCGCCTGATCCGGGGCTAGAACAGCAGTTGATACTGCATGCGCAGCACCGTCTGACCGTCGGCGCCGTCGGTGTCGGCCAACAGCCCGGTCCCGTCGCTGACCCCGGGAATGTTGCTGTGCAGGGGATCAAACGCCACGACCAGGTCCGCGGTGAACTTGGCGCTGTGCTGGTGCAGATACCAGTTGGCGCCCACGGTCAACAGGTTGACCCGGGCGTTCTGTCCGGCGGCCAACCGCCCGCCCAGCCCATCGGTGTCGAGATGTTCGTAGCGTACGAACGGCTCGATACTCTGGTGATCGGCCGCCCACGGGAAGTTCCACGCGGCCTGCGCCGCAATTCCCCACGGTTGATAGTTGCTGCCGCCGGGAGCGCCGTCGCCCAGGTCCGTCGCGGCCCCGACGTAGGCCGCGGACAGGCTCAGACCGTCGACTTCAATCGCCGCATCGACCGTCCACGCCAGCCAGTGGTCGTTGCCGGCCGGGCCGCCGGTTTCGCCGTGCTCGTAATCGACCGCCGCGCCGACGTAAGCAAACCAGTCCTCGCCGGGCCAACTGGTAAAGTCGTTCCACTGCTTCCACTGGCCGGCCAGCAGGAAGTCGACGCGTGCGGCCAGCGCGTAATCCGTGGCGTCGTCGTTGAAATCCTTGGAACGCGACGCACCGAAGCCGGCCCATGCGTCGCCCACCCAATCGTCACCCGGCGCTTCGCCGCTGCGCAGGCCGTCGTGTACCATCGCCTGAACGCGCAGCCGATCGTGGGCAGCCCACTTCACGCCCGCGCCCTGGACCTTGTCGAGCGTGAAGGCCTCGTTGACCAGCGAGCGATCGACCGCCAGTTGCCGCTTGGAGCTGATCATCTCCTCGCGCATGAACGGGCCCTTGTCTTCACCCATCCAGAGGTGCAGCGTGTCCGTCAGGTCGTAACCGACGACGATCTTGTCGGTGGCCAGGTTCTGCGTATCGCGGACGGCGCCGAACTGCACCGCGTAATGAACCCGGGGGCTGATCACCGTGCCCTCGAAGTACACCTTCGTACGCCGCAGTTGGAATCCGCTTTCCGTGTCATCCGCGGCATCGGATCGCCAGTTGCTGACATGGCGTACCTGGACATGTCCACCGATGGCCATCGTGAACGAGCCGTCTTCACCGGCCAGATAGAAATGCCTGCCGTTGTGACCGGCGGTGATCGCGCCGTCCAGCGCGGCCGACCGTGTTCGCGCGTCGGCTAGAACTTCTTCCACGAGGGCGCGCACCTGCTCGCGGCGGCCTTCGCTCATCCAGTCGCGCTGTCGCTGGGCCTCGACCTCCGCCAGACGCTGCTCCAGCCCCCCGACACGCGCCGCCACCGTCTCCAACTGCTCGATGCGTTGCAGCAGTTGCTCGCGCGTCGGCCCGTCTCCGTCTTCCGCCCTGGCGCCGGTCCCCAGAACCGTCACCGCGATCATCACCCAACATGCTTTGTTCAACGATCGACTCCCTTGTCACGTGGATTCATTCACCGCAACTCCGAGGCAAAGGCTCGCCCCTAATCGAACATTAATCATATTTTAACCAAAAAGAAATGTCACCCCGATGGCGCCGCGCGGCATCGAGGTCGGTGGCCCGCACTCGCTCGCTAGAACAACCCCAACGTGTTCCGTCACCGGTCGCGTATGAGCTGGGCCTGCTCGAAAACCCCCGAAGCGTGAGCGCCCCACCCGCTCGCCTTGTCGCGGACCGTTTAGGCCAGCATCGCCTCCACCCGTTGGCGCGCCGGGTTCTCCCGATCACCGGTGACGATGTGACGATCGGCGTCATTGGCGAACACGCGGTTGTAGTACTCGCCCAGCGGTTCGTCGGGATTGCGGTGTTTCGCCCAGTGTTCGAGGATCGGCCGCAGGGTCGAGCCCACGTCGTCGATCGGGACGTTGAGCGCGTAGAACTCAGCCATGCGATGGCCGTGCAGCGATCCACCGAGGAACAGGTCGTAATGCCCGGGCTTGTGCCCGACCAGTCCGATGTCCGCGGTGTATGGCCGCGCGCAGCCGTTCGGGCATCCGGTCATGCGGATCGTCACCGGCTCGTCTTCCAACGCGACGGCTTCGAATTCGCGCTGGATGTCGCTGAGCACCTTCGGGAAAATGCGCTCGGCCTCGGTCAAGGCCAGGCTGCACGTCGGCAACGCCACGCAACTCATCCCGTACCGCGTCACCGCCGTCAGGTCCTCGACCCGCGGCACGTTAAACGCCTCCAGCACACGATCGATCGACTTGACCTGCTTTTCGTCGAGTCCGCCGAACAGGATGTTCTGGTTGGGCGTGAGGATCACCTCGGGTTGAAAACCTTCGACGATGGCCTTGATCGCGCTTTTGTACCGGGCGCGTTCGTAGTCCATGACCCGGCCATTGGGCACGTACAGGCCGTAGAACCACCGGCCCGCCGCCTCGTTCTGCACGTGGGCGCCGAGCGAATCCTCATGCTTCAGTTCGCCAAGCTCGACCCACGGCTTCAACTTGAAACTCGCCCGCTCCTCGAACTCGGCCCGCACCGCGTCGATGCCCTGCTCCTCGATGATGTACTTGAGGCGGGCATGCTTGCGATCGGTGCGATCGCCGAAGTCGCGGTGAATCGTCACCATCGTCCGACAGGCTTCGACGATGTTCTCCCGCTCGACATAGCCCAACGGCGTGCCGAGCCGGGCGTAGGTTTCGGGCTTTTTGTGGGTCATGCCCAGCCCGCCGCCGACGAGCATGTTGCAGCCGACCAGTTGGTCGTTTTCGATCACGCCGATGAGCCCGACGTCCTGGCTGTGCACGTCGACGCTGTTGTCTTCGGGCAGGCCGATACCTGTCTTGAACTTTCGCGGCAGGTAGGTGTCGCCGTAAAGCTCTTCACTTTCCTCGACGCTGGTGTCGACTTTCTCGCCGTTGAGCCAGACTTCGTGATACGCCCTGGTGCGCGGGCACAGCGCATCACTGAGTTCGCGGGTGAGTTGGCGGATCTCCTGGTGGGCCTTGTCGGGCAGGGGCGCGGGGGGCGCCATGATGTTGCGTTCGACATCGCCGCAGCCGCACAGCGTGTCCAGCAGCACGTCGTTGATGTGCTGCATGGTCGACTTGAGCTGGCCCTTGAGCACGCCGTGCAACTGGAAGTTCTGCCGCGTCGTGATTCGCAACGAAGCGTTGTACGTCACCTCGTCGGCCAGTTTGTCCATGCCCAGGTACTGCTCGGGCGTGAGCACGCCGCCGGGCACCTTGATGCGAATCATGAAGCTGGTTGTCGGGTCGACGCCGGTCACCCGCTTGACCGACTTGATGTCGCGGTCTTCCTGCTGGTAGATGCCGTGGAACTTCATCACCTGCTGGTCATCGTGATCAAAGCCCGTGGCCTCGGACCCGAGCACGTCGGCGATCGTCGATCGCAGATGCTTGCTCGCGGCCTTCGCCTGCTCCACCTTGCTGGGCTTGTCTTTATTCGCAAACGGCTTGAGTCGTTCTGACATCGTGTATTTACTCGCCTGGTACTCGCACTCGAACCTGTAATCGTAGTCGAAATCGCCCGACGGACTCACACTGGCATCACAACGACGAACTGTCCATCGACTTGATGATCGCGCCGTCGACATGGATGCCGCATTCGGTTTTGCCCGTACCGGCCCAACGCCCGCCGCGCCCTTCGCCCCGGACCGTGCACACCGGCGTGTTGCAGCCGATCGAACTGTACCCCTGGTCGTACAACGGGTTGTAAGGCACCTCGTTGGCCTTGATATAACCCCACAGCGTCGGGTCATCCATCGCCGCCGCCGGGTTGATCTTCGCCAGGCCGTTCACCTGGTCCCACAGCGCGACAGGGACGACCTTGCGGTTGGAACTGTGGCTGCGACGCATGCCGGTGATCCACGCCTGGTGGCCGGACTCGGCCAGGTACCGCCGCATGGGCTCGACCTTGCGGATGTAGCAGCAGGCGCTGATGCCCTCGGGCCCGCGCTCATAAAGGTGGCCGTCGTATTTGTTTTGCTGCTGATGCCAGGTAAGTTTGGGCGCCACGCGCGTCGCTTCAAAGTGATACTTGTTCTGGATTCGCAGGCGGGTCTGGTGGGTCTCGTTGAACAGCACGCCGGTGTCGAGATAGAACACCTCGACCTGGTCGAGCAGGCCCAGGTCGTGAAGCATGTGGAGGATGACCACCGACTGCATGCCGAACGAGCAGGCGAGGGTGATGCGCGGCCCGTAACGCTCGACCGCCCAGGCGAGGATCTCCTGCGGCGGCGCGGTCTCCAATCGCTCGGACGCCGCCGCCAGCACCGCCTGCTCAGCGTGAATCGCACTGTCGGTCGTCGGTGTTGTCATGGTGGCAGGGGACATAGGGTTCAGGGTTCAGGGTTCAGGGTTCAGGGTTCAGGGTTCGGGGTTCGGGGTTCAGGATTCAAAGGACCGCGTAATCATGAACGCGTCATGAGCACCGCATACGCTTGTCTCTTCGCCATCCCTCTTCCTGCGGCGTTCTGCGCTCCGGGGGATTCCGGGGTGATTCCTGGAGATTCCGGGGGCGTCGGTCTGCGATCGACCGCGAAACGAACCGCGCTTCTATTCGCTATTTGCTACTCGCCCCAATCATATCCCCCGCCCCACTCCCGTTCAAATTACAAAATTCGCCCTGCCGCCAACAACATTAACCACTGATATTATTGAGTTTACCGCCAGCTTGACACATGTGTTTATGCGTATGTATATTACTACGTATGGCGAAGGACCGCTCCATCCCGGGTTTGCCGCCGCGCGTGCTGAAGGCCTCGGCCGGGACGTTGCGTGCGATCGCCCACCCGGCCCGGCTGAAGATCATCGAGTTGCTCATCGGGGCTGAACGCACGGTCAGCGACCTGGTTGAATTGCTCAAGTTGCCCCAGCACACGGTCAGCCGACACTTGCGTGAACTGCGGGCCGCCCGGGTCGTCAGCGCCCGCCGCGCCGGTCGGCACGTGCACTACCGCCTGATCAGCGCCGACGCCGCGACCATCGTCCAGGCCGTGCACCGCAACCACTTCCGCACCGCCAACTTCACCGACGGCGCAGCCATCTAGGGTTCAGCGGTCGCTCGAATTTCCCGCAAAACGTGCCATGCGTTCCAACGCCTGGGCCCTTGGCGCCCTTCCCCTTTCCACTTTCAACTTCCCCCTTTTTTCTGCGGCCGCCCACTTTCCGGGCATTGACGGAGGTTGAGCGGCCCCTTATACTGATGCGTTCTTTGGCAGGAGGCCAGCGGGGTGGCGGGCTCACCGTCACGTCGGTCCCGGCAATCGACCGGGGCAAAAATGCCAAAGAAAATGCTCGACAGGCCTTGACAGACGTTGGAAGATGGTTAATATCGCCCGACTCTGCTCAAGGGCAGAAATCGGCATGCCGATCCCACCAGGGCAAACGCATGTCGAAGGCCGATCTTTGACAAGTGAACAGTTGGGACGCCGCGAGGATGTGAACACCGTGGCGGTTGGCGCGTCACGTCAATCGTTACGGTCACAAAGCATCGGTCCGCCACTTGAGGGCGGGCCAGCTCAAGCATCCTTGTGACGCCTGGATATTCCTATTTTAGAGAACAGCCAGAGCGATGTTTGAGAAGCGACCATCCCGGCCCGCAGGGGCCGGGGTAAATCAGGTCAACTTTCATTTGAAGCGACCCGCCCTTTCAAGGGTGGTAGCATCAATATTCAATTGAAGAGTTTGATCCTGGCTCAGCACGAACGCTGGCGGCATGGCTAAAGCATGCAAGTCGAACGCGAAAG
Source organism: uncultured Planctomycetaceae bacterium (assembly GCA_964473545.1). Classification (GTDB taxonomy): domain Bacteria; phylum Planctomycetota; class Phycisphaerae; order Phycisphaerales; family Zrk34; genus CAYWKS01. Next base: position 161 of record CAYYPN010000052.1, on the reverse strand, counting down.
TGACTTCGGTCACGAGTAGAGTGGCGAACGGGCGAGGAATGCCTTGCTAACGTACCCCAGGGCGGGGGATAGCACGGGGAAACCTGTGGTAATACCCCATGATCCCACGAGACCGCATGGCCTCGTGGGCAAAGGCTTGCCACCCTGGGATCGGGCAAGGT
>CAYYPN010000051.1:0-12296 GCA_964473545.1 uncultured Planctomycetaceae bacterium | reverse complement strand
GATGTCCTGGAGCATGGCCTTGCGGCGGTCGCCGTAGCCCGGCGCCTTGACGGCACAGACCTGCAGCACGCCGCGCAGCTTGTTGACCACCAGCGTAGCCAGGGCTTCGCCTTCGACGTCCTCGGCGATAATGAGCAGGGGCTTGTTGGCCTTCTGCACCTTCTCGAGGAACGGGACCATCTTCTGCAGGTTGCTGATCTTGTCCTCGTAGATGAGGACCAGGCACTTGTCGAACTCGACGGCCATCTCGTCGGCGTTGGTGACGAAGTTGGCCGAGAGGTAGCCGCGATCGAACTGCATGCCTTCGACGACGTCGACGTTGGTGTCGAGACTCTTGCCTTCTTCGACGGTGATGACGCCGTCCTTGCCGACCTTCATGAACGCGTCGGCCATGATCTTGCCGACGGCCGGATCGTTGTTGGCGCTGATGGTGGCGACGTTTTCAATGTCCTTTTTGCTGGAAACATCGATGGGCTTGGCGAGCTTCTCGATTTCCTTGACGGTGGTGCGGACGGCCTGCTTCATCCCGCGGACCAGGGCCATCGCGTCGGATCCGGCGGTGACCTGCTTGAGGCCGGCCTTGAACAGGGCCTCGGCGAGGATGGTGGAAGTGGTGGTGCCGTCGCCGGCCTTGTCGGAGGTCTGGCTGGCGGCTTCGCGGACGAGCTTGGCGCCCATGTTCTGGGCCTTGTCGCGGAAGTCGATTTCCTCGGCGACGGTCACGCCGTCCTTGGTCACGGTGGGGCCGCCCCAGCTCTTGTCGAGCACGGCGTTGCGGCCGCGCGGGCCCAGCGTGCTCTTGACCGCGAGCGCGAGTTTCTCGACGCCCTCGAGGAGAGCCTCACGTGCATCTGTGTCGTAGGCCAGGTCTTTTACGGCCATGTGCTGGTTCTCCGTCAGAAAAGGTTCTTCGTGGACTGCTTCGCTTAAACCGCCCTGCACCGACAGCACGTCGGCACGCCGGGCGTGTCGAGTCAGGGGCAAGGCCAGTGCCACCGACGATACATGGCGAAAAACAAGCCGTCGATTGTAAGCGGTTTTATCGCAATGGCTTGTGGTGTTGGCGTAGCGGTGGGGCCATGCTTGACCCCTGCCGGGGGCTGTCAGCGTGGCAGGAGGGGGGCGGGGGCCTGCCAGATATGTCGGGGGCAAATAAAAACGAGCCCGGGCCGTGGACGGCCGGGCTCGCCGAATGCATAGCGGGTTGCGTCGGGGGGGCGATTAGCGGCGGCGCAGCAGCATCAACCCGCCGAGACCCATCAGGCCGAGGCTCGCCGGTTCGGGGACGTTGGTGGTGATCTCGAGTTCGGTGATGTCGACGGTGAGGTTGTCCTCGGGTTCGCCGTCTTCGCCCTGCTTCATGGCGTTGCCGGTGGTGACGATAACCAAGCGGTTGTAGCTGGTGGCGGAGAGCCCCAGCGCGGGGAACTGGGCGTGGGTTTCATCGGACGTGGCGGTGCCGGCGTTCAGCAGGTTGCTGGTGGCGATGAAGTCGAAGCCGGTGTCGGTCTTTTCGATGCGGAAGGTCAGGCTGTTGAGGAAACTGTTGGGATCGCTGTGGCTGAAGTTGCCGCTGATGCGGGGGCTGCCGTTGACGTTGTCGTAGAAGGCGAAGTTGCCGCCGTTGGCCCCGAAATCGCCGTAAACGGTGTTCGTCGTATCGTTGGTGAATCCGAAGGAGATGTTGCCGCCGCCGCTGGTGACCGGGTGGTTGAACTGGAAGCTGAGGGTGACTTCGATCCAGTCGCCGGTGTTGTTCAGGGCGTAGTCGTTGCCGAGGTCGGCGCCGTGGCTTTTGTTCTTGGTCACGTCGACGGTGAGGGTGTTGGCGTCGACGGTGCCGGGCATTCCGCCGGACTGGTATCCGCCGCCGGGCGTCCAGGTCAGGGCGGACACGCTGTCGGCGATGACGACCGTGTCGGCCGCTGCGGGGGCGGTGGCCAGGGCGATCAGGCCGGCCAAGGCGGCCAGGGTCAATGTCGTGTGGATTCGCTTCATGTCGTTCCTCCTCAGTCCCTTCGCCGGGGCGTGGCGTGCGTCGAAACCCGCCGCGAGGCTCGCGCGCGGATTCCATATGCTTAACCGATTAATGCCACACGAACGGCCTCCTGTCAAAGAAAAAAGCCGTTTTCAGGCCAAACCGCCCTTTTCGGCGGTCACAGGGCATACCCCCGCGCATAATCCGCCACCCACTTCATCCGTCGGTAGCCCTCGGCCGTCGCCGCCTGCGGCAACTCGTCGCTGATGCCCAGTACCAGCCGCCCCCGGAATCGCCGGCAAAGCTCCTCCACGCACGTCTGCAACTGCTCCATCGGGTGATGCTCGAGAAACAGGATCGCCGGGATCCCGTCCAGCAGCACTTTGCCGTTGAGCGCACGCTCCATCTCGTCGAGCGTGACGTCCCCCTGCGGCAGCGGCGTCAACGCCTCCAACCCATCATGCGGCAACTTGCGGATCGGCTCGATCAACTCCCGGAAGTAGCCGTCGATGTGGACGTGCGTGTAGATGCCGGCGTCGCGCAACTGACCGACACGCTTGTCGTACCAGGGCAGCAGGTACCGCTCGAAGTACGCCGGGCTCATGTGGGCCTGGGCGATGTTCTCGCCGAAGTTGAGGATGCGCACATCGCCGGCGCACAACTGGTCATAAAGCTCGTCGTAACCGGCGTCGATCGCGTCCATGATCCGTTCGACCTTTCCGGGCTCGTCCGCCAGGGCATAGATGAACGCCTCGAAGCGCATGTACTGCTGCGCCAGCGCCAAGTAAGGGCTCTTGGGCACAAAGAACTGCGGCACCCCGCGATCGCCCAGGTACTCGCAACCGATCCGATATGCCTCGGGATCGAACTCACGCCGAGTCCGTTCGATCAGCCACCCCAGCGCATCCAGGTCCTCGGTGCTCTTGCCCATGAACTCGACCACCCGCCACGTGCGATCGACGGTGAACTCCTCCACCTGTTTCAACGCGCCGTGCGGCGTGTCGAATACCGTCGTCCGAAACCCCGGCTCCTCCGTCACCGTCTTCTTCACATCCTCCGTCCACCGCCAACGGATCGGCCCCGGCACGCCCGTGTGGTAGTCGACGTATCGCTGCGAACAGCCGACGTCCTCGTACACCTCGGTCATCGACATGTCTTTCAACCGTTCGGGCAGCGAATCGAACTGCTTGTGCCAGACATACCATGGCTCAAACCGCGGTTGAAAAAACACATGCGGGATCGCTTCGCCGGCGAACACCGCCAGGTTCATCTGCCGATACGTCATGTCGCTCATGAATGCATGCCTCAGTGCCCGGCCGGCCAGCCGTCTTTGTGGGCCGCCAGCCAGGCGTGGTTGGGTTGCGTGGAGTCGCCGTACGTGTTGCCCGCATGGTCCTTGCCGCGTGCCAGGTAAATTTCAAACCCGTCGTTGCGGTCGGTGTCGGTGATCAGTTTTGTCTTCGTCGAGATGTACCGCATGGTGTAGCCGCACCGGCGCATCGCGCCCTGGTTCGGCGCCGAGCCGTGGATGATCCGCCCGTCGTGCAGCGATGCCTGGTTGGGTTCGAGAATGCAGGGCACCGCCTTGGATTCGTCGAATTGACCCTTGCGGATTTCCGAGCCGAACACGTTGGCGTCGGCATTGTCGACCGCGTCGTAGTCGCTGAACCCGGCCGCGCCGGTGTTGTGCGTGCCGGGGATGACCTGCATGCAACCGTTCTCCGGCCGCGACGGGTCGATCGCCAGCCACACCGTCACGACCTCCATCGGGTCGATCCGCCCGCGCCAGTAACCCGAGTCCTCGTGCCAGGGGACCCGCTTGCCCTTGCCCGCCGGTTTGCAGATGAAGTGCGAGCTGAACAGTGCGATGTCCGGCCCGAGGATCGGCTCGACCAGGTCCAACACCGCATCATCGAACAGCCACTCGAACAATTTCGGATCGAGGAAGTGCGGCACGTCCATGTGCTCGGGCGACCGCATGCGCCGGTCCGATTGCCAGGTCGTCAGCAAGTCGTCGAAGTGTGACCCCAGCGCCGCGAACTTCTCCTCGCCGAACACCGGCTCGTTCACGATGAGGTAGCCCTCGCGATGGTACTGCTCGGCCTGCTGCGCTGTCAGCCGGGGCCTGGTGTAGTGGGTCGTCGTCGTGTTCATGGGTGGGGGTCCTTGTGTTGGGGAAATTGGTGCAGCGTCCAAGGTATTTGCGCATGGTGATTAAATCTTGCTCTTTGGCGGAATATATTTACACTTAAGCGACATGCGGTATCGTCTGGATGAGTATGTCCCGCCGGATGGGTGCTACCACATCGCCCGGGTCGAGTATCGGTCCGGCCGATCGTGTCGGCTGCACACCCACGATTTCGCCGAGCTGTTCGTCATTGAAGACGGCCGGGGCCTGCATCAGATCAACGGCCGCAACGAGGTCGTTGAACGCGGCGACGTCGTGCTCATTCGTCCCGACGATCGGCACGGCTTCACCGTTCGGCGCGGGGCCGGGTTCACCATGGTCAACCTCGCCTTCGCCACCGACGTGGTCGATCACATTCGCGATCGCTACTTCCAAGCCGACCCGGCATGGATCGGCGCCGGCGATGCGATGCCCGCGTCATGGCGCGTCGATGACCCGGCCCTGCAGCGCATCGGTGAACTGTCCGGGCAACTGTCCATGCAACGCCAGCGCCGGCTTGACCTGGAAAGCTTCCTGCTCAACGTGCTGCAATGGGTGACCGCCGACCGGGGAGCCGACGACCTGCCGCAGCCGCAGTGGCTGCGCGAGGCGATCCTCGCCTACACGCACGACGACCTGGCCGGCGGCGTGAATCGGTTCGTCCAACTGACCGGCAAGTCGACCGAACACGTCAACCGCACCGTGCGCCAATGCCTCGGCCAGACCACCACCGAACTGGTCAACGCCCTCCGCCTCGATCGGGCGGCCCACCTGCTGCGCATGACCACCCGGCCCATCGTCGACGTGGCGATGGACAGCGGGTTCGACAACCTCAGCTATTTTTATCGCCGCTTCAACGACCGCTTCGGTACCACCCCGCGCCGCTACCGCCACACCGCCCACGCCGTGGCGCGGTAGGTCAATCAGACGGCCGCCGGGGCATACTGTCAAATCTTGTGGGCGGCGGATCGCTCACGCGGCGTGTTGTTTGACTCCATCGGTGAAGCCGGCCTGAACGGCCAGCCGCGCCACCGATTCAGCCAGGCGGTCGGTCACCCGGGCGTAGCGTTCCCGCCAGTCCAGTCGCTCCAGCTTCGGTTCACCGCAACCCTCGCACCACGCCCGGCATCGCCACACGCACAGGTGCGTCCGGGCGTCGAACATGCCATGTTCAGGTCACTCATTCAGGCGGAGTGATCTGTATGTTGTGATGGTTCCGGACGGTGGCGGGCCCTGCGGCTCATAGGAGGATGCTTGCGATTTCGTGGCATGGTATTCTCCGTTCAACCTACCCCAACCCCTTCCCATGGGGGAGGGGGCAACAAGTAAACCCCTTGATTCGAGACTACCCGACCATGACCAACCACAACCCACTCTGGGATCGTTACCGCCAATACCTTTGCCGCTGCGAGCGCATCGGGCTGGCGCTTGATGTCAGCCGCATGGACTTTGACGCGTCGTTTCTGGAGCGGATGGCCGAGCCGATGCGGGCGGCGTTCGACGCGATGGACGAGCTGGAACGCGGCGCGATCGCCAACCCGGATGAGAACCGCAGGGTCGGCCATTACTGGCTGCGCAACGCGGCGCTGGCGCCGGACCCGGCGATCACCAGGCAGATCGAGGCCACCCGCCGGGAGATCGTTGAATTCGCCGGCGACGTGAATGGGGCCGTGGTCAAACCGCAGAAGGCCGATCGTTTCACCGACGTGCTGGTGATCGGCATCGGCGGGTCGGCGCTGGGCCCGCAGTTTGTCGCCGACGCCCTGGGCGATCCGGGGACCGACTCCATGCGGCCGTGGTTTTTCGACAACACCGACCCCGACGGCATGGACCGGGTGTTGCGCCAGTTGGGCGAGCGCCTGCCGAACACGCTGGCGGTGGTGATCAGCAAGTCGGGGGGGACCCCGGAGACGCGCAACGGCATGCTCGTGGCCAAGGCGGCCTACGAAGCGGCGGGGCTCGACTTCGCCAAACACGCCGTGGCCATCACCGGCGAAGGGTCGAAGCTCGACCAGGCCGCGACCAACGACGGCTGGGTCGCGCGATTCGCCATGTGGGACTGGGTCGGCGGGCGCACCAGCCAGACCAGCGCGGTGGGGCTGCTTCCCGCGGCGTTGCAGGGGCTGGACATCGATCAGCTTCTCGCCGGCGCCGCCGCCTGTGACGAGGTCACCCGCCAGCACGACCTGCAAGCCAACCCCGCGGCGATGCTCGCGTTGATGTGGCATGACGCGACCAACGGGCGCGGCGAGAAGGACATGGTCATTCTGCCGTATAAGGATCGGCTGCTGCTGTTCAGCCGGTACCTGCAGCAACTCGTCATGGAGTCGCTGGGCAAGCAGTACGACCTGGACGGCAACGTCGTCGAACAGGGCATCGCCGTGTACGGCAACAAGGGCTCGACCGATCAACATGCCTACGTTCAGCAGTTGCGCGAGGGCGTGAACAACTTCTTCGTCACGTTCATCGACGTCGCGGAAAGCGGCGGTGCGGGGCTGGAGGTCGAGCCGGGCGTGACCAGTGGGGACTACCTGCGGGGATTCCGCCTGGGCACGCGGCAGGCGTTGCACGACGCCGGTCGCGAGTCGATCACGATCACCGTGCCGCGGGTCGATGCGTTCACCGTCGGCGTGCTGATCGGGCTGTACGAAAGGGCGGTCGGTTTCTACGCCAGCCTGGTGAACATCAACGCGTATCACCAGCCGGGCGTGGAGGCGGGCAAGAAGGCCGCGGCGAGCGTGCTGGCATTGCAGGCGCAACTGACCGGCGCGTTGACCGACGAACCGGCCACGGCGGACGAACTGGCGTCGGGCATCGGTCAGGCGGCGATGGCGGAGACGGCGTACCACGTGCTGCGTGGCCTGGCCGCCGACGGCCGGGTGCGCATGGTCGACGATGCGGCGCCGGGGGCCGAACGTTTCGCCAAAGCGTGATTGACCGGCCGTCTCGTCGCTACAATGGCCGGACCCGTAGATCAGGTCGATGGGAGCCGGCTTGCCCGAATTGAGCGGGACGAATACTGAATCTTCGAAACCGCGGGCATCGACCCCTCGGCGGTGGTGGACGCGCCGGCCTTACAGAATCCTCGGCGTCACGATCGGCGTGGGCCTGGTGTTCACGTTTGCGGTGTACTGGCTGGTGCTGTCGCCGGAGCGGCTGGCGGTGCTGGCGGCGAACGCGTTGCAGGGCATGACCGGCGGGCGGGTCGAGGTGGCCGAGGCCCACGTGGACCTGCGCAGCGGGATCGTGCGCCTGGACGACGTGGCGATTCGGGCGGTGGGTTGGGAGGGCGAGGCGGGGCGGGTATTTCACGCCGACCGCATCGTCGCCTGGTGCCAGCCGCTGAGCATGCTGTTCGGTCCGCTGCAGTGTCAGCGGGTGAGCATCGAGAAGCCGACGGTGACGCTGGCCGAGGATGTGAGTGGGGACGGCAACTCGCATTTGCGATTCAACGTACAGGCGCTTCGCCCGCCGACGGGCGGGCCGGGGCGGGTGTCGGTGCCGATGGTGCAGATCAACGGCGCGCAGGTGCGATTCGCCGAGGTCGATGGCGAGCAGTTCAACCTGCTGGGCAAGATCGACGTGAAGGGTTGGGTCGAACCCAACGCGACGTCGCCGGATACGTTTGACCTGTCGGTCGCGGAAGTGCAGGGGGCGGATGCGAAGGAGCCGGGGCTGGGGGTGACCGGCACGTTCAGCATCGACCGTGGCACGGCCGACGCGCAAGTGGGCGGCCTGGCGTTCAGCCCGCGCTATCGCCAGATGCTGCCGAGCGCGTTGCGCCAGTGGTGGGACGACCTTAAGCCGGACGGCCGCATCACCCGCGTGGCGTTTGACCTGGACCCCAACGACGGCTGGTCGGCGCATGTGGCGTTTGACGACGTGGCCATGACCGTGCCGCAGTTGACCGAGTCGGACGATCGCTTCCGCATGACCGGGGTGAGCGGGGCGTTCGAGTTCAACCGCGAAGGTTTTCAGATCGTCGATCAACTGCGCGGCACGATCGAGGGCCTGCCCTACACGATCGCCGGTGGCAGCGAGGGCTACGACCCGAACGGTCCGTTCAGGTTGGCGATCAAGACCGGAGAGTTGGATATCCCGGACCAGCCGCGTTATGTCTACGCCCTGCCGCAGGCGGTGCAGCAGGTTTTTCAGATGATTACGCCGGTGGGGCGGATGAGTGTTTCGCTGAGCGTGTGGCGGCCGGCCCACGGCGAGCCGATCGACTACGCCGGCACCGCGACCATCCACAGCGGCGAGGGGCGCTACGCGCGCTTCCCGTACAAGCTCGAAAACTGCCGCGGCATCGTCCACTTCAGCCCGCGCCAGATCAAGATCCTGTCACTGACCGGGCAGACGTCGGGCGTCGGCACGGCGACGATCAACGGCGTCATCGCGCCGCCCAACGACGAGCCGGCGGTTGACCTGACGGTCACGGCGATCAACGTCCCGTTCGATCGCGCGTTGTACGAGGCGCTCGATCCGTCGCATCGACGGGCGCTGGACATGTTCTTCCACGAGCCGAGCTACGAACGCATGCGCCGGGAAGGACATTTCATCACGCTCGGCGAGTACAACGCCGACGAACTGGCCCTGCGGCAGGTGCGGCGGGCGAAGGCGGGACTGGACCCGAATGACGATGCGGCACGCCGACGTTACGAGCAACAGGGAAAGGCCATCGAGCAGCGACTGTCGCAACCGGCGTTCGATCTCGGCGGACGGGCCAACGTGGTCGTGCACGTGACCCGCACCCCCGGTCCGGGCGACCGGACGACCGCCACCACCGAGGTCGACCTGCACGAAGCGAGCATCGTCCTCAGCTTCTTTCCGTACCCCATGCGCGTGAGCGAAGGCCGACTGATCATCGACCCCAACGGCGTGGATTTCGTGGGCGTCGAGGCGACCGGCCTGCACGGCGGCGGTGCGTCGATCAACGGCAAGGTCAGCTTCGTGCGCGGCGACGAAGCGTTGTCGGTTCGCCCGCAACTCGACGTCGCCGCGGTCAACGTGCCGATCGATGAAATGCTGTTCGACGCCCTGCCGCAGCCTCACGATCAGTGGGTCCGCAGGCTCGGGGCGTCCGGCACGCTGCGCATCGACGGCCGGGTGTTCAGCAACGACCGCAACGAGCCGGACGCGGACCTGGCGATCGGCCTGAACGATGTGCGACTGCAACCGGGCGGGGGTCGGTTCGTGCTGGATGACGTGAGCGGCCAGATCGACCTGTCGCTGGAGGGGGTGGCGTTGCGCGAACTGCGGGGCCGGCGGGGCCGGAGCGTGGTGAAACTCGAAGGCGGGATTCAGTGGTCGAATGAGGCGGGACCGAGCGTTCAACTCCATGCCGCGGCCGCGTCGCTGGATTTCAGCGATCCGCTGCTGGACCTGTTCGCGCCGTTCATGGCGGTCGATCCGCGTTGGGAAAAGGCGCTGGCGACGTATCAGCCGACGGGCGCGTTTGATGCGGCGCTGCGTTACGAGACGAAAGATGAGAATGCGGACCTGCACGTGGCGATCATGCCGTCGAGCTTCGCCGCCACGTATGCCGACAAACGCTACACCTTCCAGAACACCACCGGCCGGGCGCTGCTGCATCGCGACCGGGTCGAGCTGGACGGCCTGACCGCGGACCTGGGCGACGGGCGACTGCGGATCGACGGCAACGTCCACCTGACCCCCGAGCGCCGGGCCCAATTGAGCGTGCTTGCCGCCGGCAACGCGATCACCGACGAGCTGCGGCAAGTCTTGCCCGACGGGTTCGTCAAACTCATCGACGCATTCGGCATCGACACCGGCTACGACGTGTTGCTGGACCGGATCACGGTGCATCCCGACGCGGCGAAGGGGGAGGATCGCATCCGCATGACCGGGTCGGCGTTGCTGCACGACGGCTCGGGCGACCTGGGCTTGCCGGTGACCGACTTCAACGGGCGGGTCGACGTTGACGCGCGGGTGGTGGTAGGGCATGACTGGCCGGTGCTCAACCTCGAGGTCGATGCTGAACGACTGGCGCTGGCGGACCGGCCGGTGACGCAGTTCAACGCGACGTTCGTGTCGGGTGAGGACGGGAGCATGATCGCGGCGCCGAAGCTGCGCGGCTGGATGTTCGACGGCGCCATCGGCGGCAGCGGGACGATCGACCTGGCGCGAAAGACGTATGGTTTTCACCTGGCGTTGAGCGAGGCGGATCTGACGCCGTTCATGGCCGCGGGGGAGCGGGCCCACATCGCCGCGCCAAATGAACACGAGGCGGAGCGCCGACCGATGACCGGCAAACTGTCGGCGGCGTTCAGTATCGAAGGCCACATCGATCAACCGGAGCGTGTGCGGGCGCGGGGCGACATACAGATTCGGGATGCGGAGTTGTATGACCTGCCGTTGTCGTTGGGGCTGTTGCAGGTGACGCACCTGTCGTTGCCGACCACACGCAGTTTCAACAGCGCCCGGATCAGCTACTACATGCAGGGCCGGCGGATCACGTTCGAGCGGCTGAGCCTGGAGTCGGAGTCGATGCGGCTGGCCGGTGAGGGGTCGATGGATTACGGGACGGGCAAGCTGGACCTGACGCTGACCAGTTCGAATCCGGGCGGGCTGAACCTCGGGCCGATCACGGACCTGATCGACGGGTTGCGCAATGAACTGGTGACGATCCGCGTGACGGGCACGCTGGACGAGCCGGTGCGGGAGGTGCGACAGCTCAGCGGGCTCAGCCAGGCGTGGCAGGACGTGTTCGGCGGGGGCGAGTCCGAATAGGATCGGCGATATTGACCTGAAACGGCAATATGATCCGGTACAGGCGTTTGAATCGGGTGATGTCGAAAATTTTATCGATCTTTCCGAAAAGTTTTGCATGGGGTCCGGGCCGGGTTATAATTACAGGTGAATCGGGCTGCGAGAGAGAGAACTCGGCCGTAGCGTAAGGGAAGCAGCGCGTGTGCAGTCCGCTTGACCGTCCTTCCGGGGCGATGCGGCGAGCCGACGTAAGCCACATAACGTTCCAGTACGTACGCCAAGGCCAAGCCCTCCAGCCCGTTTTTTATGCGCCCACCGAATTGGTGGTTTTTTTATGCGCTGTCTGCGTCGTGTGGCTTGAGACTGCGCGAAAACCAACTCCGTGCGGATCCATTCTCCCTGTGCAGGTGGCAACCCCCACGCCGGTCCTGAGCCCTTCCGGGGGCGAAGGGCCGGATTGATTTGTGAAGGAGACCCGACCCTGAGCCTTTCCGGGGGCGAAGGGCCGGATGACCTTTGTCCACCCCGTCCCATCCTTGTCTCTCATTCCAACACCCGCGATACTCCGCTCATGCATCCGATCGCCCACGGCATCGACCTGGTTGACGTCGCCCGCATGCAGGCGTTGCTCGATCACCATGGCGGGCCGTTCACCGAGCGCTGTTTCAGTGCTGAGGAGCGGGCTTATTGTGACGGGCAGTCGCGCCGGCGGGCGGAGCATTATGCGGTGCGTTTTGCCGCCAAGGAGGCCGTGCTCAAAGCGCTGGGCACCGGTTGGCGGCAGGGGATCGCCTGGACCGACGTGCAGGTGGTCCGCGAGGCGTCGGGCCGGCCGGGGGTGCATCTTTGCGGCCGGGCGCGACAGATCGCCGATGATCAGGGTATCGCCCGCTGGCTGATCAGCCTGACCCATACCCAGACCCAGGCCCTGGCCAGCGTGATCGCCCTGTCCGGGCCCGTTACGGATTCGAAACCGGGTTGACCTCGGAATTCGCTTGACCGGCCGCCGCCGGCGCTTAGCATAGGTCGGATACCCCGGCTTTTCCGGGGGTGGCCCACCATGCCGCAGGGACGCGAAGCCATGGCCCCATCACGCAAAACACCCTTCGAAATCATCCGCGGCCAGTCATCCGGCGACCGACCCGTCGCCAAGCTCGACGTGCCGGATTGGTGGAACGCCAACCGCCAGGACGGGCAACCGCGCTCAGCCGCCAAGGTCCGCAACTGGCTGGGGTTCCCGGTGCGGTTGCGGATGAATGTAGGGGTGGTGCTGGGTCTGCTGGCGGTGCTGGCCGCGTCGTGGGTCATCGCCTATGAACTGGGCAATCGACAGGCGACGCAAGCCGAAATCGCCGCTTCGAATTCCTCCCGGCGCATGGCCGACGCCCGCCAGCAGGAAATCACCCCCGCCCTGATGCGGAC
>CAYYPN010000050.1:0-12306 GCA_964473545.1 uncultured Planctomycetaceae bacterium | reverse complement strand
GTACTACTTCGCCGGGGCGTTCATGGCCTTCCATGCCGTGCTCGCCATCGTGCTCAACTGGCTTCAGAATCGCGATCGGCTCGTGCGCGTGGTAAATAGCGAGCATTACCACGACGTGGGTAAGATGATGTTCGCGTTCGTCGTCTTCTGGGCCTACATCGCCTACAGCCAGTACATGCTGATCTGGTACGGCAACCTGCCGGAAGAACAGGTCTGGTACATCCGGCGGCTGAGTTTCAATCCGGACTCGCCGAAATGGAATCCGTTCCCGTGGATCACGCTGGCGTTGCTGGTCGGGCATTTCGTCATCCCGTTCCTCGGGTTGATGAGCCGCTCGATCAAGCGCGACCGCAGGAAGTTGTGGTTCTGTGCCGTGTGGCTGCTGGTGTTTCACTTTGTGGACCTGGTCTGGCTGGTGAGGCCGGAGCTTCGGGTCCACAACGTGGTGATTGCGATCAACTGGGTGGACGTGGCGGCGCTGGCGGCGGGATTCGTCGGGTTGGGCGGCGTGTTCGTGGCGATCCTCGCCCGCACCGCCGGCAACCGCTCCCTCGTCGCCGCCAACGATCCCCGGCTCAACGAAGCCCTGGTGTTCGAAAACTTTTGACGCCGCCGGCCCGCCTATGGTTAGGCAGGCCCCGCTGTAACGGCTCAATCCCCCCAAGGGTCTACGACAGAACATGACCGACACGCACAACGACAACGACGTCAAGCACGGCCACGACATCAACACCCCGCTGGTGGTGACGATCGGCGTGGTGTCGGTGGTGCTGGTGTTCGGCGTGGTCATTCCCGGCGTGATCGCGCTGGTCTACGAGGTCAAGGACCGCCACGTGCAACAGAACGTCGTCAGCCAGCAGTACACCCAACTCCGCGCCCACGAGGCCGACCAGTACGAACGCATCACCGGCAAGCCCCGCTGGATCAACGCATCGCAGGGCGTCGTCGGCATCAGCATCGACGACGCGATGAAGCTCTACGCCGACCGCCACGCCGACCGGAACAACGAGTCAACACCATGATGAACGACACGACACGATACATCCCGCGATTCATCCTGCTGGCCGCGCTGGCGACGACGCTGTGGTGCGGCGTCGCCATGGGGCAGGTGCAGCGCGCCGACAAGCTGCCCGAGCAGTACCAGGACGTCGGCATCACCGCTAAGCCCGACGCCCGATTGCCGCTCGACGCCGAGTTCGTCGACGAAACCGGCAGGCAGGTCACCCTCGGCGACTACTTCAACGGCGACAAGCCCGTCGTCATGGCCCTGGTCTACTACCGCTGCCCGATGCTGTGCACGCTGGTGGTCAACGGCATGACCGAGGCCCTGCGGCAGATCGACTGGACCCCCGGCGACGAGTACGAGATCGTTATCCTCAGCTTCAACCCGGCCGAAGGCCCCGAGTTGTCCCATCGCAAGAAGCTGGCCTACCTCAGCGAGTTCGGCCGGGAGGACACCGCCGGCGGCTGGCACTTCCTCACCGGCGAGCAGCAAGCGATCGATCGCGTGACCGAAACGATCGGCTTCGCGTACAAGTGGAATGACGCGACCAGGGAGTTCGTGCACGACTCGGCGATCTACGTCGTCACGCCGAACGGGCACATGAGCAAGTACCTGTTCGGCGTGCAGTTCGAGCCGCGCACCGTGCGCCTGGCGATGGTCGAAGCCTCCAAGGGCCGCATCGGCAGCATCACGGACAAGGTGACGCTTTTGTGCAGCCATTTCGATCCGGAGGAAGGGACGTACGCGGCGTCGGCGATGCTGATCATGCGGGCCACCGCGGTTCCGGCGGGCATCGCCCTGGTGATCGTGATCCTGATCGGCATCCGCATGACCAAGGCCAGGCGCGCCAAGGAGTCGCAGGCATGACCGGGTTGTGGACACTGGCTCAGCAGGCCGAGGGTTCGACGTTGCTGCCGCCGTCGGCGTCGACCAATGCGCCCGAAACCGACTGGCTGTTCCTGTTCGTCTGGTACCTGTCGACGTTCTTTTTCGTGCTGATCATCGCGTTGATGGTGTTCTTCGCGTGGAAGTATCGGCGTCGCCACCCGGAACAGGAGCCGCGCTCCCGCGTCACGCATTCGACCCCGCTGGAACTGGCCTGGACGCTGCCCCCGCTGGTCATCGTGATCTTCATTTTCTGGATCGGCCTGGGCGGTTTCACCGACATCGACAATCCCTACGCCAACGCGATGCGCATCGAGGTGCTCGGCAAGAAGTGGAACTGGCAGTTCACCTACACGCTGGAGAACGGCGCGACGTACATCGCCCCGGCCCTGCACATCCCCGTTGACCAGCCGATCGAACTGGTCATCACCAGCGAGGACGTGATTCACTCGGTGTTCATCCCGGCGTTCCGGGTGAAGCGCGACGCGGTGCCCGGCAAGTACAACCACCTGTGGTTCACCGCGAACAAGACCGGCGAGTATCCGCTGTACTGCACGGAATACTGCGGCACGAGCCACTCGGCGATGATTACCAAGGTCGTCGTTCACCCGCCGGGCGAGTTCGCGGTCTGGCTGGAGAAGGCCAGCGCCGCGCCGTTCGAGGAACTCGACGACCAGTGGTATGAGCGCTGGCGGTCGATCGAGTCGGCCGAGGACTACGAATCGTTCAAGACGGAACTGCTGGCGCAGACCGACTGGACGGAAGAGGACATCGAGCCGCTCAAGCCTCCGTTCGTCATCGGCCGGGAGTTGTACGTCAGTCGCGGGTGCAACCAGTGCCATTCGCTGGACGGGTCGCGTCTGACCGGCTCGACGTGGCAAGACCTCTGGGGCAAGCGTCGCGCCTTCACCGACGGCACCACCGGCGTGGTCGACGAAAACTACATCCGCGAGTCGATCCTCAACCCCCAGGCCAAGATCGTCGAAACCTACAGCGCCAACATGAACTCGTTCCAGGGACAACTGACCGAGCGCCAGATCGACGCGATCATCGCGTTCATCCGTTCGTTGGGAAGTGAATCGCCATGACCACGAGCAGCCCCCCCCCGACGCTGTCGCCGGATTTCAAGCCGGCCCTGAGCGAGTCCGAGCACCTGGCGCGCAACTATCTCAACGAGACGCGCGGCATCTGGAGCTGGCTTTCCACCCTGGACCACAAGCGCATCGGGCTGATGTACCTGGCGGGGATCCTGTTCTCGTTTTTCCTCGGCGGGATTTTCGCGCTGCTGATCCGCACCGAACTCGCCCACGAAGGCCAGACCATTCTGCCGTCGCTCGGTGAGGGCGACTGGCGCGACACGTACAACCAGGTCTTCACGCTGCACGGGGCGGTGATGGTGTTTTTGTTCATCATCCCGGGCATCCCCGCGGCGATCGGGAACTTCGTCCTGCCGATCATGCTCGGGGCCAAGGACGTGGCGTTTCCCCGGTTGAACCTGCTGAGCTTCTACCTGTGGTGCATCGGCGCGGTGCTGTTCATCGTGACGATCGCGGTGGGCGGGCTGGATACGGGCTGGACGTTTTACACGCCGTACTCGATCGACGAGACGCATTCGAAATTCGCCGGGGTCTTACCCGCCACGGCGGGGGCGTTCATCCTCGGGTTCAGCTCGATCCTGACGGGGTTGAACTTCATTGCGTCGATTCACATGCTGCGGCCGCGGGGGATGGGCTGGTTCCGCATGCCGCTGCTGCTGTGGGGGCTGTACGCCACGGCGATCATCCAGATTCTCGCCACGCCGGTGTTGGGCATCACGTTGCTGCTGCTCATTGCCGAACGGGCGGCGGACATCGGCATCTTCGACCCCAGCGCGGGGGGCGACCCGATCCTGTACCAGCATTTCTTCTGGTTCTACAGCCACCCGGCAGTGTACATCATGATCCTCCCGGCCATGGGCGTGGTCAGCGAAGTGATCGCCACGTTCAGCCGCAAGCATATCTTCGGCTACCACTTCATCGCGATGAGCTCGCTGGCGATCGCATTGGTCGGCTTCCTCGTGTGGGGCCACCACATGTTCACCAGCGGCCAATCCACCGTGGCGAGCACCATCTTCAGCTTCCTCACCTTCTTCGTGGCGATCCCGTCGGCGGTGAAGGTGTTCAACTGGCTGGCGACGATGTTCGGCGGGTCGATCTGGCTCAAGTCACCGATGCTCTACGCGATGAGTTTCATCTGGGTGTTCAGCATCGGGGGGCTGACCGGCCTGTTCCTCGGGGCGTTGTCGACCGACATCCACCTGCACGACACGTATTTCGTCGTCGCCCACTTCCACTACGTGATGGTGGGCGGGACGGTGTTCGCGTTCCTCGCGGGTCTGCATTACTGGTGGCCGAAGATGTTCGGCAAGATGTACAGCGAGAAGGGCGCGTTCTGGTCGTGGGTCGGCATTTTCGTGGGCTTCAACCTGACGTTTTTCCCGCAGTTCATCATGGGCTCGCAGGGCATGCCCCGTCGCTACGCCGACTGGGGCGCGGTCGAACTGGCCGACGGTTCGACGATCACGCTGGCCCACTGGGCGGGGTATCACATCGCTTCGAGTGTCGGGGCGTACCTGCAGTTGGTCGGGTTCGTCGGGCTGGCCGCGGTGTTGATCCATTCGCTGGTCAAGGGTCGGCTGGCGCCGAGGAATCCGTGGGGCGCGAACTCGCTGGAGTGGCATACGCCCTCGCCGCCGCCGCATGAGAACTTCCACCAGCCCCCGACCGCGGACGATCCGTACGAGTTGCGCACGTGGCACTGGAACGACCCGATTCGAGGCTTTGAAAAACGCGGCGGCGAAGAAGAACCCGAACCGCGTCTTTGAGACAACCGCCGAGTTCGCTGTACGCAGAGAAGGCCATGAACAGTCAAGACACATTGATCGACCACCATCAATCGTCCTCGGCGACCTCGGCGCCCTCCACGGTCAGCGATTCCCACGGCCACGATCCCAACGTCGCCCATCACTTCGCGTCGGCCGAGCAGCAGTTCAACTCCGGCAAGCTCGGGATGTGGACGTTCCTGGCCACGGAAGTCCTGATGTTCGGCGGGCTGTTCTGCGGGTACGCCGTGTGGCGGCGCAACGATCCGTTGAGTTTCGAATTCGGGCATCAGCTCCTCGAAACCAAGTGGGGCGCGATCAACACCGTCGTGCTCATCACGAGCAGCCTGACCATGGCGTGGGCGGTGCGGGCGGCCCAGCTCGGTCAGCAGCAAGCCCTGAAGGTCCTGCTGGTGCTCACGCTTCTCGGGGCCGGCGGGTTCATGGGCATCAAGTATATGGAGTACTCGGCCAAGTTCGCGCATGGCACCGGGCCGGGCATGTGGTTCGACACCGAGAAGATCAGACATTACTTCGACTCGCCCGCCCCCGGACACGCCCCCGGAAACGCCCCCGGAAGGGGGTACGGTGACGGCCAGCCCGCCGAACCCGCCGCGCCGACGGCCGACGCCACCGCGGCAAGCGGACCGACCGTCGCCGAGTCCCGATCGTCACTGCCCGATCCCGGGGACGGACCGAAGGGGCTGACCCCGTCGGATGACCCGCCGGCCGAGCACGCGGCGGCGGGGGGGCACGGCCTGACCGCCGAGCAGGTCATCCTCTCCCGCAATTTCGTCGACGTGTATTTCCTCATGACCGGGCTGCACGGCATCCACGTGCTCGTGGGCATGGGGCTGATCTCCTGGTTGCTGGTGCGGGCGATGGGCGGAACGTTCGGCCCGCGGAAGTTCGCCGCCGTCGACAACGTCGGCCTCTACTGGCACCTGGTCGACCTGATCTGGATTTTCCTGTTCCCCCTGTTGTACCTGATCGACTGACCCCGACCCCGGGTCCGAGTACCGACATGACTGACCACACCCACAACACCCATAGCGACCCAGCCCACGACGGCCACGTGCACGTCATGCCGCTCAAGGTCCTGTTCGGCGTGTTTGTCGCGCTGCTGATTCTGACGTGGCTGACCTACGCCGCTTCGCAGGCGGCGCGATCCGGGCTGCTCGACCTGGGCCCGGGCAACATCGTGGTGGCGTTGGCGATCGCGGTGGTCAAGGCGGGCCTGGTGGCGATGTACTTCATGCATCTCAAGTACGACTCGCCGTTCAACGCGGTGATCCTGATCGTGGCGCTGGTGTTCGTGGCGTTGTTCATATCGATCGCTTTGCAGGATGCCGTGGAATATCAGCCGACCCGCATCGACATCGAGGCCGCTCAACTCGAAGCTCAATCGCCATGAACCCCACACAAGCCCAGCCCGAACCTGCCTCGGACAACTATCGCCCGCCGATGCCCAGCGCCCGTCGATTGGGGACGTTCGGCGTGTTGCTGTTCCTGATCTCGCTGACGATACTGTTCGCCGCGAGCATCATCGGGTACGTCGTGTATCGCCTGCACCTGGCCGACACCGCGTCGGTGCGGCACGTGGCGCTGGGTGAGTTGGACCTGCCGATGTACCTGTGGCTGAGCACGCTGATTATCGTCATCAGCAGTGCGATGCTGCACTACGCGGGAATCAGCGTCGCCCACGGGCGCCCGCTCGCCTTTCGCCGGGCGATCCGCGTCACCGCCGGACTCGCAGCGCTGTTTCTGCTGGTGCAGATCCCGGCGCTGGTCGAGTTGTACCAGACGATCGAAGCCGCCGGCGGTGAAGGGTCGACCCTGCCGCGGCTGGTCATGATGCTCATCATCCTCCACGCCCTGCACGTGATCGGCGGCATCGTCCCCCTGGCCGTCATCACCGCCAAGGCCCACCGCGGCCGATACGACCACGAACACCACCACCCCGTCACCCACTTCGCCCTCTACTGGCACTTCCTCGGCGTCGTCTGGATCGTCATGTTCAGCGTCTTCGAAATCATGCAATAACCCCCCCGGAAGTTCTGGCGGCGCGCCGCACTGCCACTGCCCGCCCGCCGCCCCGGGAGCTTGCCTCTTCGCCTTATTCTCTTACCATCAATTCCTCGCCCAGGAGTTGCGCATGACCCTGCCCCTCGATCGTTTCGAAAACCATGAACAGGTCGGCGGCATCATCTCGGCCGTGCTCGACAACGGCCCCGGCCGCGGGCAACGCGTCGCGTTCGTCAACACCGGCGCGGGCCTGCGCTACACCGTCGCCCTCGATCGTGGCGCGGACATCGTCCACGCCCACCATCACCAGCATGCGCTGGTGTACCTGACCCCCAACCGCATCAAGGCCCCGTCGCCGGCGTATCACACCGGCTTCGAGTGGGAGACCGGCTGGCCGGGCGGGTTGCTCACCACCGGCGGGCCCCTGCACTTCGGCCACCCCCGGCAGGAGGCGGGCAGGACGACCAGCCTCCACGGCCGCTTCTCCAACCAGCCCGCCGAAGTCACCGAACTGATCAATCCCGACCCCCACCTCGGCCAGACCGCCATGCGCATCGGCGCGATCATCCGTGATACCCGCGCCCACGGGCCCAACCTCGAGGTTCGACGCGAGATCACCTCCACCCTCGGCGACAACGCCGTCACCGTCGTTGATCACACCGTCAATCGCGATGCGTATCGCAATCCCTACGGCTTGCTCTACCACGTGAACTTCGGCTGGCCGCTGCTCGACGAAGGGGCGCGGCTGATCCTTCGCGGGCCCATCACCCTCTGCCCGCCCAGCGATCCGCCGGTCAACGTCCTCCCCGACGAGCCCAACGGTTACAAGCAGGTCATCGCGCCCCACGATGCGTTCATCGGCTCGGGCGCACGCGGGTTCATCTGCACGCCGACCCCCGACGGCGACGGCCTCGCCCACGTCGGCATCGCCAACCCCCGACTCAACCTCGCCCTGGAAATGACGTTCGAAGTCGAGCAACTGCCGCGCGTCATGCTCTGGCAACGATACTCGCCCGGCATGTACGTGCTCGGCATGGAGCCCATGGTCGGCACACCCTTCGGCAGCGAAACCGAACCCGACCACGATGAACACATCGACCCCGGCCAGACCCGCACCACCGCCGTCACCGTCCGCATCCACAACGATGCGACCGCTCTCGATCCCTACGACGGCGACCTGACGATGTAGCCGCTTGCGGCTTAGCGGAAGGCTTCATCCACCCGCGCGATGATCCGCTGCAGATCCTCCTCGTCCATCGCCGGTGTCGACCCGCTTTCTTCCACCACTTCGTTGTCTTCCAGCGGCACCCAACTGCGACAGCCCGCGAACGCCCCCCGGAAGGCGACCGTCTGTGATTCGGGTAGACGCCAGGCCCGCAGAGCCACCAGGTACAGCGGCCGATCCGGCCGATAGTCGAACCGCATGTCCACGTAAGGCGCCGCCCACGGATGCAGGTCGTCAAGCCGATCGAACGCCCGGCGCGAAGGCACCACCCACACCCGCGCCGTCTGGGCCCATCCCCGGAAGGTCACCTTCGCCGGCGACGGATCATCGACCAGCCTGCCCCAGAAAGCCGGCTTCAACATCTCGGGGTCCTGGTGGTCATACGTGGGATACAACGCCATCCGGGGGTGGGCCATCTCAAACGCGCCGGTGTCGCTGTCTTCGTGGATGCCACCTTTGCGCAGCAGCAGCGCCAACTCACCGCCAAGCAGGAGGTCGCAGACCAGTCGCCACTCTTTCAGTGCCACGTCAATCATGCGGTCATTGTACGAGCAGCCTGCTCGGACGCGGTGACCATGGCGTTGAGATATTCGGGGGGTGTGCCGACGGCCGCGCCGCCGCCGAGGGCGAGGATGTACCCGCCGTTGGTGTTGAGCGTATCGATGTAGCGTTGGCATTCGTCGATGATGCGTTCGATCGGGCCGTCGCGCACGATCATCGGGCTGGGTCCGCCTTTCATGACGATGCGACCGGCCCACGCGTCGGCCATTCGTAGCGGGTCGACGGGGAAGCCGAAGCCATTGATCTCATCGATGCGCAGGTCGTCGCGGAGGACATCGAGCAGGTGGTTGATGTCGCCGCACATGTGGAGGCTGCGGTGGCCGGGGTAAGCCTGCCAGACGCGCTCGTAGGCGGGGACGACGTACTGGCGATACATGTCGGGGCTGAGCATTTCGCCGATGTCGCAGCCCATGCCGGTGCCATGCTCGAGCGGCCGGCCGCACAGTTCATCGAAAAAACGAATGCCGTTGATGTGGCTTTCGGTGACGATGTCGAACAGGCGTTGCGAGCGTTCGGGTTCCATGGCGAGCCAGAGCAAGAGGTTGGTTCCCGCCAGGGCGTAGGCCGCGGGGATGGGGCCGCCCTGTTGGCCGATGTGCACGCGGATGTCCAGTCGCTCGCCGTTCAGCCGCACATCGAAGTCATCGGCACACGCGAGCATCTGCTTGTACCACTCGATGCGAATGCGGTTCACGCCGCCCGCCGGGTCCGGCACGGTCAGCGTATCGATCTGCTCCGGCTCGGTCAGCGGATGTTCGCACTTGGGCGGCTGGTCGTTCGGCCAGACGACCTTCATGTCGAACTCCGTACCGCGCAGGCAACCCAGGTCGGGCGACAGGTGCACATGCTTCGTGGGGATCGGCTGGTCATCGTGCAGATGTTCGGTCCGCCACTTGCGGTTGAGCAATTGCTGCCGGAGATTTTCACGAGGGCCGGCCACGTATTCCCCGGGGGTGACGCCGCGCTGGGCCAGCACATACCACTGGTTGTCCTGGGCGAAGACGGGCACACGATCGACCGGCTCAAATCGCCGCGCCGCCTGAATGCGCGCCACACGCGCCTCGTTGTCCGCCACCCGGTCCTCCGGCACGATGATGTCGATACGTTCAGCCATGGGTTTTGCCTTCTCGCCCTGGCGTTTACCGCCAGGGTAAACGCCAGGGTCGCCTTGCCGGGGTCGGTGGGCAACCGAAGACCACAATATACGCCCGGCGTGGCAGTTGGGTGCGGTTGGATCCGGCGTAGTGAAGCATGTAGCTGTGGTGCAGCGAGCAACTGCCGACCGGGCACGGCACGGGCACGCCGTTCAGCGACCAGTAGTCCTGGTCCTGGGCGACCAGCGCGGTTTGCGGATCATCGGGTTGCAGGTGTTGGTGGGGGAGAACCGGCGCGCGGTGGCTACCGGGGACAAAATGCATGCAGCCGCCTTCGACCGTCGCCCCGTCCAGTGGCAGCCAGAAGTTGATGTTGCGGTAGTGTTGGGTCGGGTCGTGATACGCCTGGTCCTGGTGCCACGGCGTGGCGATGCCATAGCCGGCCGGCTTGAGGATCATGTGTTCGGAGCGCAGTTCGACATCTTGCTGGAAGATCGTTCGCGCAATGGCTTGCAGGCGTTGGCGGTAGGGCAGGCCTCGGAGTTCGGGAACCGCCTGCGACGGGCCGAGCACCTGTGGCGGCCTTGCTCGTCGACGCCGCCGAGCGCCTTGCGCTTGATCTTGCCATCGGCTTCCGACGAGAAGCACCAGTCGTAGATCGACCTCAGTCGCGCCAGGTCATCGTCCTCGATGGCATTGTCGACGCGACAGAACCCGTCATCCAGGAAGGCCCGGGCGGCGGAGTCGTCGAAGGTCGCGGCATCGCTGACGGCGAAATCCAGTGGGGTGTCAGTGGGCATGGGGTATTCATCGGCTATGATATCGAGTATACAATGCATAAATTACCGCGTGAAATCAGGCATGGCGTTCATCCTGATGGGTGAATTTTTCTGTACACCCGGAAAAGCCCATGGGTCAGGCCGCGAGCATCGAACGTTACCACGGCGCGGATGTGCCATGCCCGAGCATGGCCGGGATCGGCCATTCACGCCAAACGTCCGCTCGGCGTGGGTTGTGGTCACACGCCCATACGGTGTACGAGGTCTGCCTCATCGCGCGCGGCTCGCCCGTGTGGTTCATCGACAACCGGGACTACCCCTTGAGCCCCGGGTTGGTGTTCTTCACGCGACCCGATCAACGCCACGGCAACCGTCACGGCATGATCGAGCCGTGCGACCTGCGCTGGCTGCAGTTCAAGGTCGACGATTCGGCGGCAGCGCGGCGCGTGGCGAATATCCGGCGCGCCACCTGGCTGGCCGATCCCAAACTTGTCGAGTGGCATGAGGCGATGTTGCAGGAGTGTCGCGTGCCGCGGCCCGACAGCGCGTCGGTGTTGGCATCCTGGCTTGAGGTGTTTCTACACGCGCTCGTGCGTTGCGAGCGGAACAGCGCCCCGACCGGGCAGCCTCATCCCGCCGTCACCCGGGCCAGGCAGATGATGAAAACCGACCCCGCCCGACGGTGGTCCATCGATCAACTCGACGCGGCAGTCAACGTTGGACGCACTCGCCTGTACGACCTGTTTCGTCAGCAGGTGGGGATGACCCCTCTCGCTTATGCCCGTCGTCTGCGATTGCGTTGTGCCCAGCAAATGCTGCGCGAAACTGACATATCGGTGACTGCGATTGCCCATGAGCTGGGCTTCAGTTCCAGCCAACATCTGGCGACGGCGTTCGGCCAGCACTACGGCCTGACGCCGACCGCCTACCGCGATTCGCCTCGCATGTAGCGGACATCACGCCGGCTGAAGCAACGACCAGTCGGGCAATTGCTCCGGGTGCGGCAGGGGGCCGTACGCGTTGCGGACGACGCGGCGTTGGGTGTCGAGCCACGGGCGATAGTCCTCGCACGGCTGCAACACGTCCCCGCGCGCTTCCTGCAACCGCGCCATCCGCCCGGCCAGTTCGTCGCGCACGCTGCGATGCTCCGCTGAATCGACCAGGTTGTTCCGCTGCAACGGGTCGGCTTCGAGGTCGTACAGATGCTCAGCCCCACTGAGGAATTTCGCCTACGTGTACCGTTCGGTGCGCACGCCGCGCCACTCGTTGCCGTTGGCGAAGTGATCGTGGTGGGCGCTGAAACCCATGAGCAGCAGTTCGTCACGGGCCGCCTGCGGGTCCTGTCCCAGCCATGCCGGTGAAACATCCCGGCCTTCGACGGTACGGGGGATCGGCACCCCGCACATGCCGCACAGCGATGGGAAGATGTCGACCGGCGAGGTCATCGCCGCGCGCCGTTCGCCCGCCTGCTCGCCGCCGGGCAATCGCATCACCCACGGCACGTGCATCGATTCCTCGAACGGCTGCTTCTTCTGCCAGAACCCGCACTCGTGAGCCCCGCCCTGCGTGCCATGGTCCGACGTAAACACCACCAGCGTGTCGTCGAGCAACCCGCGCCGGTCCAGGTCGTCCAGCACGCGGCCCACCATCCGGTCGCACATCCGGATCATCGCCAGGTAATCACGATACGCCTTCTTCACATCGGGCGACTCGCGCATCGATCCGGTCACGTTGGCCGGAAGCACCAGGTCGTCGGCCTCCGGCAACCCCTCGTAAGCATCTTTCGGCGCGGCGATGAACGACGTCACGTGTGGCGGTTGCGGCGAGAGGAACAGAAAGAACGGCTCGTCCGCATGCTCCGCCTGGTGGTCGTC
>CAYYPN010000049.1:0-12505 GCA_964473545.1 uncultured Planctomycetaceae bacterium | reverse complement strand
CCAGGTTTTCCTCGCCCGGCACGCCGAAGACGTATTCAACGCCCTCGTTTTCGAGACAATGCACGAACAAATCCGAAGCCTTCATCCTTGCTCGCCTTTCTCGAAACCCGGGGTCTGATCGGCCGGGTCTATGTCGGCGACCCGTCCGCGCAAATATCGGCGCAGTCGCTGCTTGATCTCGTCGGGGCAGGCCGGGGCGTCGGGCGCGGTCGCTTCAACGGCAGACTCATCGAACCGTCGGCGGACGATGCGATTCAGCGTTTCCACCTGTCGACGATAAGCCGAGCACGCCCCGCACATCATCAGGTGCAGCCGCAGATTCATCCGCTGCCACAGCGACAGCTTGCGGTCCAGGCCCTCAGAGATGAGTCGGGCGGTTTCCTTGCAGGTCAGCATCGTCGGTCATCCATTCCCGGCGTTGTGATCCTCGCCGGTGAACCAGTGCTTCTCCAGGCAGGCCCGCAGCAACGCACGCGCGCGATGCAGGACGACCCAGAGGTTAGTCGAGGTGATCTTCAATTCCTTACAGACCGCGGCCGATTCCTGATCGTCCATCACCTTCATCGTGAAGACCTGCCGCGGCCGATCGGGCAATCCCGTCATGCAGTCATGGAACACCGCCCAGAATTCCTGGCTTTCCAGCAGTTGCTCGCCGTCGGGCTCCCACCGCCCGGGCGGCTTTTTCCAACCGCCTCTCTCGTTGAACCATGAGTCGAAAATGTCCCCGCCGTCCTCATCCTGGCCGACGTGGGTCTCGCGATGGGTCTTGGCAGAGCGGAAGTGATCAAGCACCTTGTGCCGCAGGATGCCGATCAGCCAGGTCCGTTCCTGCGAATCGCCACGGAATGAACGCCGAGCCTGCATCGCCGCCAGGAGAGTGTCCTGCACCAGGTCCTCGACCAGATGCGACTGGCCCACCCGCGAGAAAGCGTATCGATACAGCACATCGGCGTAGGCGTCGACCCACTGCTCCGGGCCGGTCGAAATGGTGGGGCTTGAATCGCTCATCGTGCTGTTAACTCGACCCTCAATAAACGATGGATATCCGATCCGCCTGCTGTCGAAATCGAGGCCATAGCCGGAATTGTAGCTGATATCCCCGTGTTGCTGAACAGGTGCCGCACGGGCTGAGACCATCACTACCGTTGTCCTATAGCAGCCTGGTCTGCGTCCAGCCCGACATAATGCATCCATCTCGCGCGGACATCTCCCGAATGGTGGCGCTGACAAAGCGCATAACCGGCTGTGGCTGCTGCGACGCTGTGCCTGGCGGGTGCAGGCGCTGGCCAAGGGCACGTTGTCCGAGGGGGCGCGGCGGCGGGTGGTTGAGTTTCAGTTGGACGGGGCGGGGCTGGTTGCGCCGGTGGATTCGCCGTGGAACAGGCGTACCTCGTGCGGTTGGATGAGCAAGGGCCCGATCCAGTCGCCTCCTTCGAACCAGTCCAGGCACACCGACAGGTAGGCCGACCAGTCCGGGTCGCGCACACAGGTGAGGGTCGGGCTGATGTAGCGTGCCCGGCCGGCGTCGTCATCGGCGGCGCAGACCGCGATGTCATGGCCGGGCTTCAGGCCTCGATCGATCAATGCCCGCATCACCCCCACGCCCGCGGCGCCGGTGGTGCAGAAGACCGCCGTGTCCTTCAGTTCGCCCGCATCGACCAGTTCGCAGGTCGTGTGGTACGCCGACTCCAGGGCGCTGGGGCCGTGCGGCTCGACGTGGCGATCGATCAGGCGACCGTCGACCTTGTTCATGCGACACCACAAGCGCCACTGCTCGATGCGTTCGCGAATCACCGGGTCGTTGGGCTGGGTCGAGAGGCAGATGACATTGCGATGCCCACCTTCAAGCAGCGCATTGAGCAGCTTGCTCACGGCGGCGGGCGTGGTGAACTGCAGGCTCGGGACGCTGTGCTCGGAAATATCCTGGTCGGTGACGACCAGCCGATTGGGCGACGCGGCCATGAGCTTGATGATATCTCCGGGAATATCTTCGCTGGGCGGCATGAAGAAGATGCCGTCGAACCCGTTGAGCGACTGGTTGATGACCGGGTCGTACCAATGGGTGTAAACGACGGGCTTGAGCTGCCAGCCGCGGGCGTCGGTGAGGCGGCGGAGCTGTTGCTGGGCGAGGGTGTAGGCCGGCGAGGCGAACGCCGGGTGGAGCAAGGCGATGTGCACGATCTTGTTCTGAAAGCGTGTGCTGACGGCCACGCGGCCGGTGTCGTCGCGTTTGAGCATGCCCTGCCGCACGAGTTCATCGACCGCCTTGCTGATGGTGCGGGGGTTGATGCTCATTTCCTTGGCCAGTTGGTTGATCGAGGGGAACCGGCGCAGTCGATAATCGCCCCGCTCAAGCTGCTGGGCGACCATTTCCGCGACTTTGGAATACTTGGCCATGGTGAGCACCTGCCGCGCGGCCGACCGAGCCGGCCCAACGACACGGTGGTTAGTGTACACGATACGCCCCCGCCGCACCGCCTCGCGGCCGATCTCACGGTGGCGAGATGATGTTGGTGTATACGCCCTCGGCATCCCAGTAGTTGTCGATGCCGCGGTTATTCAACGCGGCGTGGGGGCTGTAGTTGCTGACTTCGAGCAGGCGTTGCGGGTCGGCCGCTGCGCCGTGGCCGTCGGCGAAGATGAGGTTGGTCTGACCGACGTGGCCCATCCAGATGGTGTCGCGCTGGCCGCCGAGATTGATCCACTTGGACGATCGGAAACCGGACGCACCACGCTGCTCATTGGCCCCCATCACCCCGGAACCGCCGGACCGCACGCCGCAACCGGCATGGGCGTAGCCGGCGGGCGACGGCAACCCGGCCGGTCGCAGCCCATTGAACTTGAATCCGCCCGGGCCGAACGGCTCATGCGTGAACTCGCCATCGAGATTATTGCCGACGAACACCGCATAGCTGCGCTTGCCCAGTAGCGGACAGCGAATCGCCTGTCGCTGATAGTGACTGTCTGTGGACATGGTGTAGGTGATCTGGTCGTAACCGGCCAAACTGAGGAAGGTCATCCAGTCGGCGCGATTCGTAACGCCGGGCAGATTACCGGCATGCACACCCTGCGGCATGACCCCGTTGTAGTCGACGGCATAGGTGTGCAGCATCGTGCTGACCTGGCTGAGCGTGGCGCGACAGGCGACCATCGTCGCCGCTTGGCGCGCCTTGTCCATCGCCGGCAACAGGATCGCCAGCAACAAGGCGATAATCGCCACAACCACGAGGAGTTCGACCAGCGTGAATGCGCGGCGCAAGACGCACCTTTCTGTGGTAGCACCGGATGAAGATCCGGGTTTACCGGGCTAACCCGCGGCCGCGGCGTGAACGGCGCGGTCAGCGACGTCGACGCCAGACCACCAACGCGCCGCCGACGCCCAGCAGGGCCATCGTCGCCGGCTCGGGGATGTAGCTGACGGTCAGGGTCTTGCCGTCGTCGATGATGTCGAAGTCCCATCCGGCGGACTTGGCCGAGGCGGTCAGGTCCAGGCCGTTGTCGGTGATGCCGGCTACGGTGGTCATCACGGTCCAAGTGCCCGTGACGGGACTGACGCCGACGCCGAACTGCGGATCGAGCAGTGCGCCGGTCTCGAACAGGGCGTTGCTGCTGCTGTTTTGACCACTGGTCATGGCAATCTTGCGCATGACATTGGGGTCATCCGCGCCGGCCTGGTCGATGACGAAGTTGATGAAGGAGTTCTCGAAGAACCGCATGCGGTTGTTGCCGCCACGGCTATTGACGAGGTCATCGCCGCCAGCGCCGACACTACCGTCGAGGACCAGCGTGCCGGTGCCGGTGCCGCCACCGGCGGTGAAGTTTTCAGCCAAGTTGATGTCCGCATCGTCGGAGACGATCAGCATGCCGGTGCCCGAGCCCGTACCGATATTCGTCTCGGAGCCATCGCCGCCGTTGGTGTAAGTCCCGCCCGATATGGTGACGGTACCCGTGCCGTGCTTACCGATCCGCAGGCCGGTGTTTTTGGCGATGCCGGTCTGGAAGGCGCCCGCCTTGATGTGTAACTCCGCGACGGATCCGCTGACCTCGCCCACAAGCGTGTACTTCTGCACCGTCAAGGTGGAGCTGGCGTCGGTGAGTTCGACATAGCCGGTTCCCGCGCTGTCGGACGACGTCTGGCCGATGCGCAGGCGGTTGACCTTGTCGGTGTTGGTGGTCACCACGACCGGATCGCTGGAGCCGGCGTTCTGGAAGATGTAGGCGTCGTCATCGCCGTCGGGCACCTCGTCGCGGTGCCAGTTGTCGGGGCTGGACCAGTCCTGGTCTGGCGCATCGCCGGTCCAGTTGTTGTCCACCACCGCCTGGGCTGCCCCGGCTGCGGCAAGCAGGGCCACCGTGGCCATTGTCAGAATCATTCGTGTGCGGATCATTTCAAGTTCTCCTTCTGACGTGCGGTTCAAGTTGGCTTCTTCCATATCCTCGTTAATCAGCGCTCTCACTCGCGATGAGTTGGTGTTGATGCATGTCCACGGCCACGGTCGACTCGCCGGCGAACAGCTCCGCCGCCGGGGGCTGCAGCAGCAGTGGGCCTTCCCACTCCCCGCCGTCGGCCAGCCACTTCACACACCGTGCCACATACGGATCGGGCAGCGGCGTGACCAGGCAGGTGCGCGTCGGCGTCTGGTACATCGCCACGCCGTCCCCGCTGTCGACGCTGGCGATCGAGATGTCCTTGCCCACGGTCAGCCCGCGCTCGTGGCAGGCGCGAATCGCGCCGGTCATCGCCGCGTCGGTCATGCACAACACGGCCGTGGCGTTGAACTGGCCCGAGTCCAGCAGCCGCCCCATCGTCCGGTACGCGCCGGGCACGGGGTGGCTGCGCGGCTCGACGGGTTCGTCGTGAATCGTTCCTTCGACGCCGCGCTCGGTCTTCCATTCGGCAAACCGCGCGATCAGGCCGTCGATCACCCCCCCGCCGGGCTGACTGTTCAGGCAGTCGACGCGGCGATGGCCCAGGCGGTACAGATGCTCGCCCAACTGGCGGATGAAGCGCGGGCGCATCATGCGGATCGACACGATGCCCATCTCGCTCATGTCCCAGTCGACGCTGACGAGGTTGCGGGCCCGGCGAAGCAGGCCCTTGACCCGGTGGGGCATCGGGTCGGTGCTGCTGAGCATGAACACGCCGTCGAACGTCGACAACGACCGGGCCAGCGCGGTGTCGTCCCAATGGGCATAGGTCACCGGCTGGACCGTCGCGTCATGCTCGGCCGCCACGCGCTCCAGGGACCGGGTCCACTTCTGAAACTGGCTGGACGGGAAGGCCGGCATGAGCAGGGCCAGGCGGAGTCTGGATCGGGTCCGGTCATCGGCCTGTTCGCTGACGGCGAGCCGGCCGTAGGGCTTGCGGAGGACCACGCCACGGTCGATGAGGGTGAGCAGGGCCCGGCGGGCGGTCATGCGCGAGGTGCCGACCTCTTTCGCAAACTCTTGTTCTGTAGGGAGTTCCCGCAACGCATAATCCCCCCGCCGAATGCGGGTCTCCAGGATCTCGGCATATTGGGCGTACCGCGGCATGCGATCACTCGGCATGGGTAGTGTCCTTGAAAATATACACTCAATGTTCCACTTGTCAAAAAAATCTGCCTCCTCCCCTCGGAATTTTAACGCGAAAGATCCCAGGGCCGCGGCGGCGACCTGTGAAGTGCCACACCTTGTCCCGTTGGGATTAAGGTGCCACCCCCCATCCAAATGCCCTACCCCCGGCAGGCGGCGACGATCCGCGTGCAGGCCTGGTACAGGATCCCCACGTCCACGCTGTAACACAGGTAACGCACCCCCCGCTCACGCCAGAACTGCGCGTCCTCGGCCGACTCGACAAACGTCCCGGTCGTCACCCCCCGCTCCCCGGCCCGACCGGCGATCCGCTCGACCGCTTCGACCACCTTCGGGTGCTTGACCTGGCCCGTGCATCCCAGCGACTGGCTCAGGTCATAAGGCCCGATGAACATCACGTCCACCCCCGGAACCTGCAGGATCTCATCGAGGTGCTCGATCGCCGCGGCGCCTTCGACCTGGATCACGACGATCGCCTGGTTGGCCAGTTTGAAATACTCGGTGCGATCCATGCTCGAGTAGCCGGCCGCGCGGACGTAGCGGCAGACCCCCCGCTGGCCTTGCGGGGCGTAGCGCGCGGCCTTCACCGCCGCTTCGACCTGTTCGGCACTGGCCACCTGGGGCACCTGCACGCCCGCGGCGCCGACGTCCAGCGCCCGCGCGATCTGCTCGAGGTTCGACACCCGCACAAGCGTGGTCATCCGCGCCAACTCCGCGGCGCGCAGCAGCGGCTGGATCGACCGGATCGTGTTGGGCCCGTGCTCGAGGTCGAGGATGATAAAGTCCATCCCCGACCGGCCGATCGCCTCGACCATCGCCGGGTCCTCGGTCTTGCTGAACGGTCCGACCACCGCCCGTTCGCCGATGGCGGCGCGAAATCGATTGGCTGACTCGATGGCAATCATGCTCGCTCGCTTAACAGCCGGCTGCCGAGATCACCTCACCAGTCGGCGACCGACTGGTCATCCAGTCGCCATTGCGGCGTGCGCCAGGTGCCTTCGTACACCTTGTCCGCCAGCGCCGCGTCGTCCAGCTCGACCCCCAGGCCGGGGCCGGTCGGCACGGCCACGTGGCCGTCGACGATTTTAAACGGGTTTTTCAGATACCCCTCGCCCAGCGTGAAAAACTCCTGCACCAGCAGGTTGGGAATGCACGCGCCGACCTGCAGACAGGCGGCCAGCGCCACCGGGCCCATCGGGCAGTGCGGGGCGATCGAGGCGAACGAGGCCTCGGCCATGCCCGCGATCAGCCGCGTCTCCATGATCCCCCCGGCGTGGGAAAGGTCGGGTTGGAGAATGACCGCCGCCCCCTTCTCCAGCACCTCGCGGAATGCCCACTTGGTGAACAGCCGCTCGCCCGTGGCGATCGGGATGTGCGTGCGGCGAGCCAGGTCGGCCAGCTTGTCCACGTGCTCCGGCAGGATCGGCTCCTCGATGAACATCGGGCGCAACGGTTCGAGTTCGTGGACCAGCGTGTGGGCCAGCGCCGGGCCGATGCGCCCGTGAAAGTCGACGGCCACGCCGACGTCCGGGCCGGCCAGGTCGCGCAGCTTGCCGACGTGTTCGACCATGGCGTCGACGTAGCGGACGGTTTCGACCGCCCTTGCCGGTCCCAGCGCGCCGGTTTTGAGGACGGTCTGCCCGGTGCTCAACCGCTGGCGGGCGTTGTCGAGGTAGTCTTCATTGTCACCGACGCCGCAGTAGACGGCGATGCGATCGCGCGTCGCCCCCCCGAGCAGGCGATGAACCGGCTGGCCGCAGGCCTTGCCGGTGATGTCCCAGAGGGCCTGCTCGATCCCGGAGATGGCGGTGCAACCGACCGGCCCGCCGCGGTAGAAGTCGCCGCGGTACATGACCTGCCAGTGGTGGCTGATGCGCGTGGGGTCCCGGCCGACGAGGTACTCGCCGATGTGCTGGATCATCGACTCGACCACGCGCGTGCGGCCTTCGAGCGTCGCCTCGCCCAGGCCGATCAACCCCTCGTCCGTGTGGACCCGCACGAACATGAACCGGGGTTTGGCGTGGATCGTTTCCAGTCGGGTGATTTTCATGATCGAGTCACTGTGACAACGCCCCCGTCATTGGTCAAGCCGGACCTGTCCCACGGACCCCTTCGGGGAGTCTTCGAAGGTCCGGGGCAACTCAGACAGAAACTTGATTCGTCTCTGGCAGTACCCTCATGCGCGGGTTAGCATGTCACGCTATTTGCTGTGCCTATTGCACGAAGGTGAGTTGTCATGAAACTGCTGATGACCGGCTCGACCGGTTTGCTGGGTTCGTACACCATCGCGGAACTGGATGCGGCCGACGTCGAATGTCAGATCATCCCGACCGATGTCTGCAATCGCTACGATCGGCCGATCGCATGGCAACCGCTGGACCTGCTCGACGAAGCGGCGGTCCGCGAGGCCATGGCGGGCGTGGACGCGGTGGTGCATCTGGGCAACTACACCGGCGCCCCCAGGGGCCGGTACCGCACCCACGCGAAGACATTCAACGAGAACGTGGCGATGAACTACAACGTCTTCAGCGCCGCGACCGACGCCGGGGCGAAGAAGATCATCTTCGCCAGCAGCATCCAGGTCATCGCCAGCGCGTTCAACTGGCCGGCCGATCCGCCCCATGCCGATCGCATCGCGTATCTCCCGCTCGACCACGACAGCCCGCCAAACCCCACCAACAGCTATGCCCTGAGCAAACGGTTCAGCGAAGAACTGCTCGATCAGTTCTTCAGCCGGTTCGATGTACAGTGCGTCAGCCTGAGGTTGCCGTGGCTGCGGACGGACGAGCAACTGGCGGAGATGACGGTGCCGGCGGCGGTTGTAAGCGACGAGCGCGCTTCCCGCATCGCCCAGGGGTTTGCATTCCTGAGCTATCGTGACGCGGCCCGGGCGATCGTGGCGTGCCTGACGACCGACCTGCCCGGTCATCGCATCTACTTCCCCGCGGTCAGCAAGATCGTCGGCGACGCGGTTCGCCCGACCCTCGATAAACTCTACGCCGACGTGCCGCTCAAGCGACCGGTCGACCGGATCGATCAGCTTTGCGATTACACGAAGCTGACCGAGGACACCGGTTGGGAGCCGCGGCATTCGATGTCGATCATCGCCTGAGCGCCGGAGTCGTTACTTCTCGACGCGCACTTGCCTGATGAAAAACTCGTTGGGCGAGCCGGTCGCTTCGATGCGGAAGTTCCAGCCCCACTGGCCGACGAAGTTGGTCCCGGTCAACTCCCACGTATGCTCGTGCCACTGGTCGTCGGCGGGAATGGTCCAGTGCCCACCCGGCACGGCGTGGTAGCCGGTCTTCGACTCGTAGCAGATGTTCATGTTGGCCGCGTCGCCGGGGCTCTTGCGCTTGGCGACGACGGTGACCTTGAGCCGGTCGACGCCATAGCCGACGAAGCGCGGGTCGACGCGGAAGTAGACGTAGCGGCCTTCGCCGCCGTGGGCGAAGTCCAGGCGTCGCCATGAGCGGGTCAGGTCGTTGACCGCGGCGGTGGTCTGGAGCTTGGTCTGGCGCAACCCGTCTTCGATGTTTTTTACGCCGAGCGTGCAGGAGACGACCTGGGCGTTGGCGTAGTCGCCGCCCCAGGGGAAGGGCTTGCGGTCATTGGCCCGGGCCTGGGCGACCCGGGCGGCGGGGAGGTCGGTGACGAACACCGGCATGTCATCGACGCTCAACCCGCGCCCGGCCGGCAGCGCCCGGCGCTGGTTGTCGTAGGTCACGGTGTTGACCGCGCCGTCGAACGTGGTGGCGACTTTCCGGTCGCGCGGGGCCCAGGTCGCCAGGACGTGACCGTCGCCGGTGTCGTAGACGAAGCCGTAGCCGTCGTCACCGATGTTGAGCCATCCGACGTATTGCGGTTCGGGGCCGAGGACACGGGTCATGGTGTCGAGCGCGGTGTAGGCCGGTCGTTTGGACCAGTCGCGTCGGATGATGCCGTGGTCGGTGTCGTGGCCGTAGGCCGGTCCGCGCGCTTCGAACCAGAAGATCTTGTCGAAGCCCGAAGCCATGGCCAGCAGGTAGGCCTTGAGCAAAGCCTCGGCCTGGGCGCGGTCGCGCGCGGGGTCGGGATCGATCGGCGCCTGGTAGCCGATCTCCGTGATCCACAGGGGCATGTCGGTCGGCTGATCGTGGGCTTGAAGCATGTCGCGCAGGCTGGCGGCGAGGCTGAGGAACCCCGCTTCGCCGCCGCTGTTCATCACCATGCCCAGGTTCTCGTAGGGATGCACGGCGATGAAGTCGAAGTGGTCGGCGGCGCCGGCTTCGATCGCCCGATCGAGAAACCCCACGTCGAAGTTCGCCACGCTCATGCCGACCTTGATGTCACGGTCGAGCTTGCGCGCTTCGTCGTACGCCACCTGCACAAGCTCGGCATACCTTTCGGGGGTCCCGCCGGGCGCGAAGCTGCCGTTGAATTCGTTCCACACTTCCCAGTACCGGATTGTCTCGGCGTAGCGGTTCATGCAGGCCGCGGCATACCTGCGGAAGTAGTCGATGTCCTTGATGGGGAAGCGACGGGTCCCGCCGTCGGCGCTGGCGAAGCGGGCGAGGTAGGCGAACGTGCCGGAGATGCGGATGCCGTGCTCGCGGGCGTTGGCGACGATGGCGTCGGCCCGCTCCCAGTCCCACTGGTCGGGGGCTTGCTGAATGCTCTGCCATTCCGGGAAGTGCCGCAGCCACTTCACCCCCGCCTCGGCCAGCATCGGGTTGAAGCGGGGATATTCACCCGACCACTCCGCCCCGGTACAGATCCCCCAGGGACTGGCGTCATCCCGTTCGTCCGCGGCGGCCCGGGGCGCAGCCCAAGAAAACATCAGGCACCCCATCAACACCGCGGCGATCAACGATCCGCGTCGAAGCGACATGGCCATCCTCCTTCTTAATGATGAAGGTACGTGCGGGCAGGCTTGCAGGTTGGAACCAAAGTACCCGACAAATGCATCGAAAGCAATGCATTATTCTGGCATATGTCTGGGTGACAGTGTATAATCTCGCGCGAATCAGCGGACGGGCGGGCTTTCGGCCGCCCGCCGTGGAAGGAGGCCACGTTGCCAGCACGCATCGGCATGCCAATCGTCAACCGGCTGCGGCATCGGAACCACGCGGCATTCACCCTTGTCGAACTGCTCGTGGTCGTGGCGATCATCGCGATCCTGATGGCCATGCTGACCCCGGCGCTGAACAAGGCGCGCGAAGCGGCCACGGCCACGGTCTGCCTCGCCAACCAACACCAGAGCAGCCTCGCCCTGATGCAGTACGCCAGCGACTATCGCGGCAAGGTGGTGATTGGCGGGCTGCGACAGCCGGGGTGGAAACGATACACGTGGGTCAGCTTCATCAGCGATCGTCTTGATGACGTTGAATCCGCTCGCTGCCCGAAGATGGGCGGCAAGGGCTGGTATGGCATGGTCAGCCAGCAAGCCAAAGCCAATAAAAGGTGGGGCAACCCCGCCGCGGTGGAATGGGCGCCATGGCCCATCCCCCCACGCACGGACACGAGCGCCACCGGCTTATGGACCGTGCGGCTCAGCCAACTCCAACACGCCAGTGACTATGCCCTGATCATGGACTCGGCTCGTCAGGACGGCGTCGGCGGTGATCTGAAAAGAATCCCGCCCCAGCACGGCGGCGCGTGGCTCGTGCATCCCGGCATGCACTGGACCGGCGGACAAACCGACGGCCTGTGGATGGCGCACCCGAATAACATCAACGGCTTGTTCGCCGACGGCCATGCCGAACCCTGCAACGAACCGCGCCTGACCGGCCTGGCCAACTCCCGCGGCGGCGACAACTACGGCATCACCTACTGGTGGGACGAACAGGGAATCATCTATCAGGCGATCGATTGACATCATCGCTCCTCCCATAACGTCTTTGACCGTATGACCGCTCAGTCGCTTGCGGGCTGACCATCGACCCCGCTCCCCTTTACCTGCCCATCCGGACCGAGGAATACATGCAAGTCAAGCCTGACAAAAAGGGGACAACAAAACGGGGACATTGTACTTCTCAGATAAAGTAGAGGGGCCTCTGAATAACCTGACGCCGACCCCGCCGATTCGCCGCGGACGGCTCATCAGCGGGCTTGTAAGTGAGTTGTTCAGAGCCCCCGTTACATTGGCTTGCCAGCGCGAGCGGTTATGATCCACGCACACGCCACGACAAACGAGGATCCCGGTCATGTTCGACGGCCTGCACTGCCACATGGGCAACATCAGCCTCCTGTCCAACGCCAGGACACGCTCGATCTCCAGCGAAAACCCCACCGGCGCCCCCGGAAGTGGTGGGATGGAGTCGCCGAAGGTCGACCCCGAGACCGGCGCGTTGACCGGGGCGGCGCGCGAGCTGGGCCGCGGCTGGAAAGTGCATCCGGCTGATCCGATCCCCGTCGGCCAGACCATCACCCTCGCCGACATCGAAGGACCGGGATGCATTCAGCAGATCTGGATGACCCCCACCGGCAACTACCGCCACACCATCCTGCGCATCTACTGGGATGACCAGGAGCAGCCGAGCGTGGAATGCCCGGTGGGCGACTTCTTCGCGTCGGCGTTCACGAGCTTCAACGTGTTCGCGCCGATCGTGTCGTTGCCGATCTGTGTGAACCCGGGCAATGCGTTCAATTCGTACTGGCCGATGCCCTTCCGTAAGCGCTGCCGCATCACGATGGAAAACATCGGGCTCGACGAGGCGCGCGTGTTCTTCCAGATCAACTACGCGCTCAACGCCCCCGATATCAAAGGCGTGGTGTTAGCCATCAACAGCCCCGGCGGCGGCGCGTCGGCGGGGCACGACATTTACTTTCAAATCCTCAAACTCAGAGAAAAGAAACCGGTGGTCGCCAGCGTAGACATTGGCGCCTTTAGCGCCGCCTACCAGATTGCCGTGGCTTCCAACGAGATTTACGCCAAACCGGCCTCGTTTGT
>CAYYPN010000048.1:3601-12572 GCA_964473545.1 uncultured Planctomycetaceae bacterium | reverse complement strand
CGCATCCTCGCCAGGGTCGACGTTGAGGCGATGCGCAAGCGGCCGTTGAAGGTCGTGCTGGACTCGGTGCACGGTGCCGGCGGACCGGCGACGGCGATGCTGCTCGAACAGCTCGGCGTGGAGTTGGTTCACCTGTATGGCGAGCCGACCGGCCTGTTCCCGCACACCCCCGAACCGACCGCGGACAACCTCAAGGACCTGGGCAATGCGGTGCTTGAACATCAGGCCGACGTGGGCCTGGCCCAGGACCCCGACGCCGATCGCCTCGCGCTCGTCGACGAGGCAGGCCGTTACATCGGCGAGGAATACACCCTGGCGCTGTCGACGCTGGCGGTGATGCAGCAAACGCCCGGCCCCGCCGCGGCCAACCTCTCGACCAGCCGCATGATCGACGACGTGGCCGCACAGTTCGGCCAGACGGTCTACCGCACGCCCGTCGGCGAAGCCAACGTCTCGGCCGCGATCGCCGCCCACCAGTGCGTGGTCGGCGGCGAAGGCAACGGCGGGGTCATCTGGCCCGAGGTGGTCAACGTCCGCGATTCGCTGACCGGCGCCGCCCTGATCCTGCAACTGCTGGCGACGACCGGCAAAACGCTCAGCGAGATGGTCCAATCGATCCCCGCCTACGCCATCGTCAAGGACAAGACACCGGTCAAGGCGGGCTTCGCGGATCGCGCCGTCGAAGCCCTCGCCTCGCACTACGCCGGGCAGACCGTCGATCAACAGGACGGCATCCGCATCGACAGCGAGGCCGGCTGGGTACACGTGCGCGCCTCGAACACCGAACCCATCATGCGCCTGATCGCCGAAGCTCCCGATCAAGCCACCGCAACCGACTTGCTCGAAGAAGCCAGAAAAGTCATCGCCACCTTGCCGACGGATTGAGCGGAGCGGCTCAAGACTTGTCGCCGGTGTAATCCAGCTCCGCTTCCGCGGTCAGGTGCCGCTCGCCGGGATCGGTGAACTGGGCGACCACCCGTAAGCGCGACCCCGGCTCGGGCTGGCGATCGAGCCTGAGCTTGAACAGGTAAGTCCGCGTGATCGGGTCGAAGTGGCGCTGATTGCTGTCGAGACTGAGCAGCGGAGCGTCCCAGGCGTAAAGCAGGTCCCCTTCCAGTGAACCTTCCGATGCCTGGCGACCGACACGGTACAACTCGAAGTGAAACTGCCCGACCGCCTTGGTCATGTCGCCGGCCGGGTCCAGCATCTCGATGCGCGCTTCGAGTACATGACTGTCCTTCTGGGCGTCATACTCAACGCTGGTAAACGGATGCACGCGCATCTTCACCGGCACGAAAGGCCAGGCGGTGGCGCCGCGGTAACTGTCCAGCCCGCCGCCCTTGGGCTCGAGACACCCCGACACCACGAGCAAGACCCCGAGCAACATAACGCTGCGGACGTATCGCTTCATCGATACAAAGCGTACGTTCGACCACGGCGGCAGGCAAGATTATTTCTTATCACTCGACGATTGAGCCCCGGCCCGGTCGATCGACGCCTCGGCGTGAATGTAACCGGCGGCCGTGAGCGCCGCGACGACCAGGGCCGCCGTCGATTGGATCACCATGGAAACCTGATCCTCATACTCGGGCCAGAGCATCGCGGTCAGGGCGACGACCTGGGCGGCCAAAGCCATGATGAACTTACGAGATGCGAAACGCTTCATGACAATCCTCCGGTTAAAGTGCCAGCAGTCGCCCCACCCATGCGTCAATGCTCGCCAGAAGTTGTTCGCTGGCCACCAGCGTCGCCTCATCGCGGGCCGCCTGGTCCAGCGCCGCTCGCACCGCCGGGTCATCGGCCAGTCGTTCGACGGCCGCGTCAATAATGGTGGTGCGCTCAATCGCCCTCGCCAGGTGCGGATGCGCCGCGGCGAAATCCGACCATTTCACATCAACGCGTTGCGTCACGAGTTCGTGTAGTGACCGTTGTGTAATTGATTGCTTATTCATCATCCGTCTCCTTGTTGAGCATGTCTTGAACCCAGCGCCGCAGGTCGGGTACGTCACGGAACAATTGATCCTGTCGCTGAATCAAACGAACCGCCCTGGCCTGCGCCTCGCGCGCCAGTGCCAGGTTTTCCTGGCGCGTCGCCAGCGTCTGCTGTTGCGCGAACTGTTCACGCAGCAGGGACTCCCTCGCCACGGCGTAAACACGGGCATGGTCGGCAACCCATTGATGGTCCAGTTCGGCTTGATCCGCCAGGTCCGCTTCGAACGCGTCATCCAGCGAAAGACGATCCTGCTCAGAGCGAGCCGCCTGGCGTCGGACTTCGGTTTGAATCGCATCCTGTTCCCCGACCAACGCCTGGTCGACCACTTGCAGCAATGGCACGACCGAGGGCGGCGAGGCACATCCGGCGGTCCATAACAACACGCCTGCGAGAATCGCCGGCCATACGATGGCTTTATCCGTCATGTCCTGGTCCCTCCGGTTGTTATTGGCATTGCCACGTCAGGTGTGATCGATCCTTCACCCAGTCGTGCTCTATGCGGAGCAGCATCATCGGGTGCTGGTCACTTGTGTCGTTTGCCGGAACATCACCGATGCGCAGGCTCCACAACGGTCGCGTCGTGGTCATCGTGGCCTGCCGGCCTGCGTCAACAGCGCTGCGTTGGGTGTATTGAGTCAGCCATTGGGCCAGCGAAGGGCGTTCGTCAATGACATTCGCCTGGCGGGTCCCGGCGGCAATCTCCTCGGCGTACTTGCTGTTTTCATGAACGCGAAGTCGTTGGAAACGTGATCCAAGTTCGAAGCGTCGGGTGGGAAAAGCGCCGCCGGCTTTGAAGGGATTGCCCATCCAGCGGGTGGATTCAATGGGTTGCGGGCTGCGCAGGGTGGCCGTGACCCGCAGGCGCGCCGTGCCGGATCGCACCGCCGCCAGGAACGCCGCGTCGAGCACATCATCTTCGAGATAAATACCCGCCCGATCGGTCAGATTGCGCACCGATCCTGGATGGCGCGACCAGTTGGCCCCTGAGTCCAACGAACGATCCACCACCACACCGACGCTGTAACCCAATTCGCCCCGGGTCAGTGCCACACCGAAGGGGGTCGGCTGCGGTGCGATGGCCACGCCTTCGTTGAAAAATCCTGTCAGATCGAATGTGGGCTGATCGAGGGCGCCGTCTTCATTCAACACCCACAGCCGAAACACATCCGCGACCGCGTCAAAGTCGTCACTGGTGGAGCGTGCATATTGAGCATCGTCCAGGTTCTGCTGGGCCGGATCCCACGCGGGTTTGAGCGTGAACGTGGACTCGATCAACTGGCCATGTAC
The DNA here is from genome assembly GCA_964473545.1 of uncultured Planctomycetaceae bacterium. Lineage (GTDB taxonomy): Bacteria > Planctomycetota > Phycisphaerae > Phycisphaerales > Zrk34 > CAYWKS01. The sequence goes on along the minus strand of CAYYPN010000048.1, from coordinate 9,292 downwards.
CGCGGCGACGTAGCGTATGGGCGCCTGAGGTTCGTTTGTGCTGATGGCGTCGCTCAGATTGATCGGGAAGTCCGCGACATCTTCAAGAGTCAGCGCAATCGGCCGCCCGTGCGAAGTCGCCCGGAGTAGACGATGCTCCCGCACCACCGCACCGTGCATGGTCAGGTCACGCCGGACGCACAGATCGTGTTCGACCAGAAGATCATTCAGAGCGTGGCCCCAGGTGCGCGATGAGGAGGATAGGGTCTGTCGCAATGATGCGAGGTTCGCGGCGTTCAGCGCCGCCGTATCCAGTGAGAGTGTCGGCGCCAGCGTGTTCAGCACGTCGGCCAAAGTCGAGCCATCGGGCACACTATCGCAAGGTTGTTCCAGCAATGTGGTCCAGTCATCAACGACACGGTATTCGTGACGCTCGGACTTCGGACCAACGCCTTGCATCTGCCCGGCAATACGACCGCTCAACAGCGGTACGAGCATCGATTCGTCGCCATGCAAAGCTGCCGCATGGGCGATGACGACGCGTGCACCGACAGGCGGAGGGGACGAGCATGCGGGCAATGACACCGTGGCCGATCGTCGATCCGCTCGGTCTGTGCAGATCAACCGATCGACGCGCAGATCGGGATTAAGCCTGGCTTCAATCCATACGAGCGGACCCATGGCGCGGCGATTGGCATCGGGGGTCGCGATGGGCGGCAACATGGCGGTGGCGTTGACAGACATGGCCGGTTCCTTATTGATGAGGCAGGTTGTGCAACGTGGCGATGGCGGACGATGAACGTGTCAACCAAGCCGACCACGGCGACTGCCATGACCCGCCATCCGGGCTGTGGGCGCGAATTGCCAAACGCACCGGGTCAGACGTCGGTTCATAATCCAGCGACGCCCCCCGCTCCCACGGATCGACCTGCAGCGTCTGAACCACCTGCGGCGATTCACCGGCGAGCTGAGCGATAAGTTCAACCTGCGCCACGTTGGCCTGGCCCATGGCGAGCGGCCATTGCACACGCACGCGCCACGCCTGCTCGACGCGCTCGGCCGACCAGTTCGGAGCAGTCGGCCACACGGGTTGGCCGGGCATGGAACGCGGCAACGAACCATCCCGTTGCTGTCGGGCAAAGGCCAGGCCCGTCGCTTCGCGGCCATGCTCATCCACCGGGCGCACCACATAGATGGCGACCTGCTGGTCCGATGGTTCCAGTTCACCGACCAGCGCGATGGAAGTCTGCTCCGGTCGCAGCATGGCGGTCGGCGTGTGAAGATCGACGGTCGACCAGTCGGGGGCCGGGCCATAGACATTCCACCCACGGCGTGGGAACGCGACCTTCATCAAGGGATCACCAATGAAGCAGACCCCCGCCCGCCATAAGGGACACGAAGCCCACCACGCTTCGGCAATAGCCCAGCCCAGCCCCAGCGCGCCAAAGAAAGACGAAGCCAGCGGCCAGACACTGGGCGTCACCACGCGGCTGATACCGATCGTTGCCGCATACCCCTGTTCCAAGGCCACCGGCCCCCAGGTCGGATGTTGCGCCGTCCGCAACGTTGGCGCCGTCACATCGGTATCGTTCAGTTGAGCGGCGAACACGCGACGGCCGGAGGGTTCTCCGAAGAAACCGGCCGGCGGTTGTACCTCACGCCGACCCCAGTAAAACCCGTCGTGTTCGATCCGGTTGAAGTTGACTTCCGTGGGCGGGTCGGTCGGCTGGGTGGTGACGAGGGGTAACCGAAGGGCTTGGGCGGCGAGACTTTCCGCCCAGTCGAGCGTCGCCTGCTGATGAGCGCCGTAGGTGATGCCCGGCGTGACCGGGTCGAGCCACAGCGTTGCATCGGCGCCATCACCCAGACCCTCGGCCATGATTGAGGATGCATGGTCGATCAATGCGATGGCCTGCTTCAACGTCGGCGCATCGATGCGGGCCGTCAGGTAGCGTTCCGGGATGCTGTCGATCGTCGGCCGCTGGGGGCCATCCGGTGTCAACTGTTCGTTGACGAGTGGCGTAGTCTGACCATCCAGCGTTTGCAGCAACGACCCGATGGGCTCGGTCTCACCTTGAAGCTGGGCGTATCCGGGGACGCCGAAACCCAGAAGCAAGCCGAGGATCTGATCGCGCAGTCCGTTCGCATCGAGACAGGTATTGAGGGCAATGCGAAATGCATCCAACGCCGCCTCATCAATCACCTCTTCGGCAGGAAGCGCAAGCCCCAACAGATTGGCGTAGGGCACTTGCCTGGCCTGGCGGTAATGCTCAGCCCACTCGGCGGACTGATCGATCGCGGTGTTGTAGATCACCAGCCATCGTCGCGGGGCGTCGGCATGTGCGGAAGTTGGCGCGACGCGGACCGGCCCAATCGGACCGTCGCCAATCACCCACTCGTCCAGGCAGAACGAGCCGACCAGTTCGGCCGACTTGTCCATCGCCCCCAATCGCATCGAGGCGATCGGCGCGGCCGAGCCGGTGGTCGACTCGCCGAAGGTGATGCCATTCACCGCCAGCGACACTGCGCCGGTGTCCGTACTGACCAGCACCTCCACGCAATGCCAGGCCAGACCTTCAACCAGCTCGGCCTGCAGGGCATCACCGTCGGCCGGACTCAGCGTCATCTGGCGTGTATCCGCGTACCAGGTCAGTTCCGCCACATCACCGGCATCATCACCCCGTACGGTCAACAACGTCACCTCCCCGCCGGCTGCATCGCCTCGATGGAACAGAAATCGCGAAGCGATCCGCGATGCGGGTACAGTCAGACCGTGTTCGACGTACGCCCCGTTGAAACCGATCTGGCACTCGGCACGCAAGGCGGTCCCCGCGGTTGCATTCGGTCGATCTGGAAAGGCCTGGGCGGCGGTTTGTGAAAGGGTCACGGCCGCTTGTGTGGCGGCGGCGTACCAGGCTGCAACGGTCGTCGCGTCGACCGCTACGTTGAACAGGATGATCTCATCGATGACACCTGGGCCAAACGTCGCGTTTGATAGGACTTGATCCGTATGAGCACGTGTGCTGTCCGCATAGGCGATATGCACTGCTCCACCGTGAATACGCAAAGGCACGGTGCTGTTGATATCGACATGACCGACCTGCACACCGTCCAGGTATGCGTCGAATGTTTGAGCGATGCCGTCGTAAACCATGACGAAGTGATGGGCTTGTCCGCTTTGCACCGGCGCCGCCAGCCAGACCGGCGCGGGGGCGATGCCATAGATGCATCCGTAGACGTAACCCTGGTGTACATACGTGCACAGGCCGCGGTCCTGGCCGCCTTCTTCGTAGATGATCTGCCAGTCCGTCGCCGCATCATCGACCTTGAACCACGACGCGACCGTCTTGTAGTCATAGGTGGCGGCGGTGTTGATCAGATCGTGGTTGGGGATCGCCACGTAGCCGCTGCCATCGAAGCGTGCGGCGCCAAGGGATCCCTGCGGGAACAGTCCCGCCGTGCCCTGCGTGCCACCGGTCCATGCGCCGCCGCTGCCCGGTTGGTAAGTGCCGTCGATGCCGGAGACTTCGTCGACGGCGGTCAGGCCGGCGGTCTCCGCCAAGCGCCACCAGGCGATCGGTTGCGCGTCCAGCACGAGTTGGCGATACCGATGCTGAACCTGTGGCCCCGCATCCAGTTCGCCGAAACCCGGCACTTCAAAGTCGATGTGCTTGTATGTCGTCATGGCGAGGTCGCTTATTCGGGAGTGGCCGCGCGGATCACGATCATCACAACAAGGTCGGACGCCTGGTTGCTGATCGAACCGGCAGCGGTGCGTGTCAGGTCGACGGTCAGCACATCACCCTTGGCGACCTGTTCGGTGCCGTCGGCCTTGATCGTGGCCGGCGTGCCGTGGCCCTGTGCGGTGCAACGGAACCCTGCGCCGTCGGCATCGGTGATCTCGGGCGGCGTGCTGGTCAGCGCCGTGCCGTTGACTTTGGCGGTGGCGGACACGCCATCGGTGGCCGTGTCGGAAACGATGTTGTCACCGATCGAGAGGATCACATCACTGACCACTCCGTCGATCGGCACCACGCCGACGAGCTTGCCCGACGCCGACGCGGTCAGTTCACCTTCATGCGTGAACGCCGCTTGCGCCACACCCACCAGGGCATAAACGTCCACCCCTTTGCGCTGCGTCATCCAGCCCGTGCCCAGGTCCGGCAACAGCATCGGCGGAAACGGAAAGCGATTGGGCAAGTCAAACCGCAAGCCGACGTTGGCGGCAACGTCAGCGCTGTCGTTGGTCAACGTGAATATCGATTCACCATCAAAGTCGTAGCTGAATTGCTCGTGGCGATGCCGCGCGTCGGCCGTCGAGTCACTGCCGCCGCTCAAGGCGTTCAGCGCATCGGTGGTCACCGTCGGATCGATCCCGGCCAGGGCCTGGTTGATCTCGGCGGCGGTGGCTTGCAGACCCAACAGGTTGAGGTCGGGGATCGCCAGAAACGCCTGGCCCCTCAAATCGCTGACGGATGTGATCGCACCGGCTTCCGCAACCACCTCGGCCAATGGCACGAAGGCCGTGCGATCGGCCGGCAGCCCGCTCGTCGATGCCTGCACATCGCCCGCCGCATCCAGCCAGAGGCTGGTCGTGGCGTTGTTTTCGACGGCTTGCCCGGTGACGCCGTCGAACGCGATCGGCGTGTTGGCGATCACACATCGCCCCGGCCTCACACCGAAGGTCAGGTCGCCGTCGGCGTAGACGCGCAGGTCGTTGGCCCGGCTGCACGCCAGCAGCAGCCGCTGCACCAGCTTGCGAAACTGCAGGTAGTACGGGCTGGTACCGGTGGGGATCATCTCCACGCCCGTTGCCGCGTCGGTCTCGATCGCCAGCAGTGCTTCGTCGGATGGATATCGCTCGGCCATGTCAGTCTCCTCGTCCGTCGGGACGGTCACGGTGTCCAAGTCAGGTTGAAATCCGCATCAATCGTCACGTCACGCGGCAGCGCCGGCGCCGCGTCAATCACCACATGCACAGGTTCAGCCAGTTCGGCGATGGCGCGGCCGTGTCGATCATGGACAACGCACGCAATCACGTGCTCGCCGGCCGGCAGGGACCCGGTTTGCCAGCGCCAGGCCGTGGCGTCGCTGTTGAACGGGCCGACCCCGAATTCGCCCAGCCCGTGTCCGGGACCGGTCGCCGCGTCGCGCCCGAATTCGCCGATGCCGAACAGCCCGCCGAATCCGCCACGGTTGTCGTCCACGCCCCAGAGCGGTTCGGTCGTGTGCGGTTGACCATCGACCGTCACGGCAACCCGCGCGTCGATGCTCAACGTTTCGTCGCGTGTGATGGCCAGCGAAGCCTGCGTCGTCCAGCGCGGCTGCCCGGCGGACAGATGATCGGAACAATCGCGCCAGCGATCGGTTGGATCGACCGCGAGCAACTCGACGATCGCCATGCGCCGACGATCCAGGTGCAGCCACATCTGCCACTGATTCGCACGGTGGGTCACGTCATACAACCGACCGTTGACGTAGACCTGCACGAGCCAGTCGCCCTGGTCGGCATGCCAGGTCAGCAGTGCCGCCCCGGTGACGTCGGGTTCGACGGGGCGCAGCAGGACCCGTTCGAAGATGGTTTGCGTGGGTTGGTTCACGGCTGGCCCTGCATGTATTCGAGGGTGTATTGGACACTCAGGCGCGCCCCGGCCCGCTGGATGGCGCCGGGTTCGAACTCGAGCATGAGCACGTCGTCGAAGGCGCGCCCGC
>CAYYPN010000048.1:0-3591 GCA_964473545.1 uncultured Planctomycetaceae bacterium | reverse complement strand
GCGATCGTCGACCAGTTCGCCGGCCGCGCCGTCCATCGCCGCCTCGATGGCGTCCAGTTGGGCCTGCAACTGGGCCACATCGTCGGCCAGCAGCGTGCCGGATTGCGTGATGTGGCGACCGCTTCGACCTTGCGCGGTCAGTTGCACACCGTCGCGGCCGGGGGCCTGGCGTTCGGCGTGACGCAGGCTTCGCCCATGCACCCCAAAACGATGCGGGCCCGAGCCGAACAGGTTCTTACCCTTGAAGCTGCTCATCATTCACCTCACATCCGTACCAGCGATCCGGCCGCCGGCGTCCGCCATGCGTCGGCCAGACCGTCGCCATCGGTGTCAATCAACACGCGGGCGGATTCCAGGGCGCGGTTGAAGCGCGTGCGGTACCCGACGGCCCGATCGGCGTATTCGTCGTCGCCCCCGATCGGGCCGGCCGCGGCCTGGTACGCCAACGCCAGCGTGCCCAGCACCTCCAAGCGTCGCATGAGCCCCGTTGACACGACCGACGCGGCGTTCAACGTGCACGCCGGGTCATCGACCTCGATGCCGATCGCCCGCAGCAACTGCCCGTTCACGTGCTGGGCCTGCGCGGCGAAGGTGCGCGCCATGACCGACAGGTTGGACATCGCAGCCAGACCTTCCGGGGGCGAGGCCAGTTCGAGGGTGTTCGTATCCGTGACCTGGCTGACGGCCGCCGCAACCGCGTCGGCGGCGCTGCTGCGCAGCACGAGCACATGACCAGGCATCAGCGCATCGAACCCGCCGATGGTGCTGGTCAACGTCGTGCCCGACAGTTGTCCGTCATCGACTTGAAGCAACGTCCGGGCCACGCCGGCCAGGTCGACGAAGGCACGCGGCTCGAAGGTCAGCAGGTCGGCATCGTTGGCGAAGGTGGTCATGGTCAGCATTCCTGTGTGAGTTCATGAATCCCGGCCAGGGCCTTTCGGCCATGACCGGGTCTGGGTCACTTCAGAAGGAGGTCAGTTCGTGGACAGGCCGCGGACGATGCCGTGGGCGTTTTCGTTGCGCAGTTCGAGGGTGTATTCACCGACGATCTGGCCGGCTTCGCGGTCGCCGCCGGTCGCCTGGGCGCGGTAGTGGAAGCTGCGCTTGACCAGCGGCAGCACGTCGATGCGGGACGAGTCGAGCAGGAGCATCGCGTCGGCGGGGACCCAGCGGCTGAGCACGACCCGGCACACACCGAAGTCCGACTCGTAGACGCTGACCAGGTCGCGGAAGCGCGTGGTGCTGGCGTCGAAGCCGCGGCTGGAGGTGACGAACCCGTTGATCCGGCGCTTCTGCAGGCCGTTGACGACGATGGTGTCGATCTGGCCCTGGCTCTGTTCCCAGATGGCCCGCAGGGCCGCGTTGAGCACCGCTTCGTTGAGGATGTCGTTGCTGCCGCCGTCACCATCGGGGATCGCCCCGGAGCCCGGCGCGAAGACGTTGGTGCTCAGGAAGGGGATGATGCCCTTCATGGTGCGGCGGACGGTGGCGCTGCCTTCGGGATTGGCCGCGGGCGCCACGCCGTTGATCACGCAGTTCTCCAGGTCACGGATCAGCTCGCGCAGGCGTTCGGTTTTCTGGTAGTCCAGTTCGTCCGCCACGCCGACGGTGTTGACCGCCTGCTGGGTGCCGCTGACTTCGACGGCGGAGGTGAAGATCTGGGTGTAGTTGCTGCGGCGGACGCGGTTGGTCTGCCGCGCGTCGGGGGCGTCGTCGCCTTCGAGGGCGGCGTTGCCGATGATCCGCAGCGCCTGTTCCGGGGCCAGGTCCTCGGCGCTCGTGCCGCCGTAGCCTCGGGCCACGGTGATCGTGTCGTTTTCGTCATCGACGGCGGTGACGAGCATGACCTCGCGCGAGCCGGCCGCCTGGAGCTGGTCGCCGAGTCGGAAGCGGTCGACGTGGGTCACGGCGAACTCGTCATCGACGTCCGGATCGCTGAAGGTGTGGCCGGCGTCGACGGAGTCGGTGTTGGGCAGCAGTTCGTCCCGACTTCTTACCCGTCTGAGGGTCACCCCCTTCCACTGGCGAGGGAGTCAGATCACATCAGACGCGCGGCACGAACGGACACTTGATGTGAAAAACGGGGCAACGCTCGCGTGAGGCTGGTTCAAGCGGCGAGGGAATCGCAGCGGCCATTCTTTGCCGGAACGCCGTGGTGCCGGTAGACTCGTAGCAACGATTTCGGATCAATGCGAGCCATGGATGCGATATGAAGCTCATGGAGGATATTTCTGCTGACAAGCTTCGTGGCGGGTACTACACCCCGGCACCGCTCGTCGCGGCGTGCTATGGACGGGTTGATGAACTGATCGGCGCGCGCTCGGAGATTCGCATCCTGGAGCCTTCCGCTGGTGATGGCGCTTTTGCACGTTTCATGCCCGAGGGAGGGCACTGGTCAAAACGTGATCCCCGTTTCAAGTGCATCGAGATTCTTGGACCGGAGACGAGCAAGTGCTCAGCCGTGTTATCTGAACGGGAATTCGACGGCAACGTCGAGATCGAAAGTTTCTTTGGATGGGCGCGACGTTGCGACGAGACCTTCAACGTGGTTCTTGGGAACCCACCGTTTGTCCGTTACCAGTTCGTGCCTCACGAAGTCCGGGCCGACGCGGATTTCGTACTCGATGCTCTGGGTATGGGGATTGACGGCGTCGCCAATCTCTGGATTCCCTTTGTTCTGGTTGCACTATCCCGCCTCGAAGTCGGTGGCGCATTCGCCGTCGTTCTGCCAGCGGAATTGTTCACGATAAAGAGCGCCGGGTTGGTGCGCCAAAACCTCATCAGCAACTTCGAAAACGTGACGCTCGATCTGTATCCACGCCGATCCTTCCCAGAGATCCTGCAGGACGTGATAGTTGTCAGTGGTCGTCGCGCAAAGCAAGCCGCTGAACGCGAGGTTACCATCGTCGATCACTCAGGCGGCAATGGCCGACGGTGGAGCCATTCAGTTCCCGCCACATCAGACTCATGGACGGCGCTCCTTCTGACCAACGCCGAACGCCAGGCCTTTGATTGGGTCCGCAGTCGTGAGTACATCGAAACGATGGGCACCTTGGCAACGCTCAGTGTGTCCATTGTCACCGGAGCGAATGGATACTTTACCGTGGGAAACGACGTTTTGGCGGAATATGACTTACATCAATGGGCTCGCCCATTGATGGCGAAAACCGTTGAGTGTCCCGGTTTGATCTACATGCCTGCTGACCACAAACGTACCGCAGCTTCAGGGCGCAAGGCATGGCTACTGGATTTCAGTTCGGACAAGCCAGATCCGCGCGATTTCGCCGGGCCCGCCAAGTATATAAAGATGGGAGAAGAGCAGGAATTGCATACTCGGTTCAAATGCCGCATACGTGACCCGTGGTTTAGAGTGCCCGGCATCGTGTCTGGTAAATTGATGTTGACGAAGAGATCGCACCAACACCACCGTCTGCTGATCAATGAGGCGAATGTCTTCACTACCGACACGGTGTATCGCGGCGACATGAAGCCCCGATTCAGCCGGCGGACGAAAGACCTCGTTGCCAGTTTCCACAACTCAGCGACGCTGCTTTCGGCGGAGATTGAAGGGCGAAACTATGGCGGAGGTGT
>CAYYPN010000047.1:0-12815 GCA_964473545.1 uncultured Planctomycetaceae bacterium | reverse complement strand
CCCGTATTCTCGCCAACGCCGACCTGGAAAAACTGGTCGACACCTCGGACGAGTGGATCGTCCAGCGCACCGGCATCCAGACCCGCCACATCAGCGAGCCCGGCGACCGCACCCGCGACCTGGCCGTCCGCGCGGTCCAGCAGGCCCTCGACAACGCCGGCCTCAACCCCGAGGACCTGGACCTGCTGCTGTGCGCGACGATGACTCCGGACATGATCTGCCCGGCCATGAGCTGCCAGGTCATCGCCGGCCTCGGCGCGATCCCCGCCGGGGCGATGGACATCAACATCGCCTGCACCGGCTACGTCGCCGCGCTCAACCACGGCGTCAACGCCATCATGAGCGGCAACTACAAGACCGTCGCCGTCGTCGCCGCCGAAATGCTCACCCGCATCGTCGACTGGGACGACCGCAGCACGTGCGTGCTGTTTGGCGACGCCGCCGGCGCCGCCATCCTCACCGCTTCCGACGATCCGGAGCAGGGCTGCTATTACCAGCAGATGGGCTCGGACGGCGAGCGCGGCATCGTCCTCTACGTCCCGCGCGACGCGCACGACGTGCCCGAAAGCGAGACGCAATCCTTCACCGGCAAGTTCAACACGCTGCAGATGAACGGCAAGGCGGTCTACAAGTTCGCCGTGGAAAAGCTTGCCGAATGCGTCGGCGACGCACTCGAAGCGACCGGCCTCGCCGCCGACGACATCAAGATGGTCATCCCCCACCAGTCCAACATCCGCATGCTCAAAAGCGCGTGGAAACGGCTGGGCTTCCCCGAAGACAAGATCTACGTCAACATCGACCGCTACGGCAACACCAGCGCCGCCAGCGTGGGCCTGTGCCTGCACGAGCTGATGGATTCCGGCCGCATCGGCGCCGGCGACTACGTCATCTTCGTCGCCCAGGGCGGCGGCCTGAGCTGGGGCACGTGTCTATGGAAACTGTAGGGATGTCTGATTGCTGATGTCTGATTGCTGATTGTCAGCAGGGATACGACATGGATCGACATGATATGCTGAATCGGACTCGACAGTTTGCCTTGCGAATCATCCGGTTGTCGGCTGCACTACCGACGAACCGAGTGGGCGATGTGTTGGCTCGACAGGTTTTGCGTTCAGGCACATCGGTCGGCGCCAACTACCGTGAAGCCGTTCGTGCCTCGACGCGCAAGCAATTTGCCAGCACGATGGAAATTGCTCAACGTGAAGCGGACGAAACGCTGTATTGGCTTGATCTCATCGGCGATTCCGGGTTGGTGTCCCGCCCCCGCATTGCAGGCTTGACCGAAGAGTGTGATGAGTTGATCGCCATACTGACGACCACGATCCGAACGGCGAAGAAACGCACCGCCACCACCGATCAGAAATCAAAAATCAGAAATCAGAAATCATGAGCGACGCTGACAACATTCTTCTCTGCCCCGGACAAGGCGCGCAGCACGTCGGCATGGGCAAGGCCTGGGCCGAGGCCTCCGGCGTGGCGAAGGCCACCTTTGACAAGGCCGACGAAGTGCTGGCCATCAAGCTCTCGGACATCTGCTTCAACGGCCCCGAGGACCAGATCACGCGCACCGACATCGCCCAGGCGGCGATCTACGTCACGACCGTCGCCTGCGTCCGGGCGTTGACCGACACCGGGGAACTCGACGGCAAGCCCGTCGCCACCGCGGGCCTGAGCCTCGGTGAATACACGGCGTTGCACCTGGCCGGTGTGCTGAGCTTCGAGGACGGCCTGAAACTCGTCCGTCAGCGCGGGCAGTTCATGCAGGAAGCCGCCGAGGCCAGCCCGTCGAGCATGGTCGCCCTGATCGGCGCCGACGAAGCCCAGGCCCGCGAATTGTGTGACAAAGCGGCCGGTGATGCGGGCGTGCTTGTACCGGCCAACTTCAACTGCCCCGGCCAGGTCGTCGTCAGCGGCGACAAGGACTCCTGCGAGCGTGCCCTGAAGGTGGCCGGGGAGATGGAACTGCGAGCCACGGCGTTGACGGTGGCCGGGGCGTTCCACTCGCCGCTGATGCAGCCGGCCGCCGACCGCATGGCCCAGGCCCTCGACAACGCCGAGTGGTCCGAGCCGGCGTGTACCGTGATGAGCAACGTGACCGGCATGCCGCACGGCGCCGACGCCGAGTCGATCAAGAAGCTCCTGGTCGACCAGATTGTCAAGCCCGTGCGTTGGGCCGAGGATGTACAGTGGCTGATCGAAAACGTCAGCGGTCGTCACGTCGAGCCGGCCCCGGGCAAGGTGCTCAGCGGGCTGATGCGGCGGATCGATCGCAGGACCAAGGTTGCGAACTTCGCCGAGCCCGCCTGAACAGGAAACGCAAACGATGGCTGACAAAACCGAACAGCGCGTCGCCGTGGTCACGGGTGCAAGCCGAGGCATCGGCGCGGCGATCGCCAAGGCGCTGGCTGCCGACGGTCGGCATGTCGTGCTCGTGGCGCGCAACGAAGACAAGCTCAACGAGGTCAAGACCGCCATTGAATCGAACGGCGGCAGCGCTTCGGTCAAGACCTGCGACATCGCCGACACCGAGGCGCTGGCCGCGCTGATCGATGCGGTCGGTGATGAGCACGGCCGACTGGACATTCTCGTCAACAACGCCGGCATCACGCGCGACACCCTGCTGTTGCGGATGACCGACGCGCAGTGGGACGAGGTGATCGCGGTGAACCTGAAGTCGGCGTTCGTTGCCTGCCGCGCCGCGGCGCGGACGATGATGCGCGGCAAGTGGGGCCGCATCATCAACATCAGCAGCGTCTCGGGGCTCGTCGGCAACGCCGGCCAGTGCAACTACGCCGCGAGCAAGGCGGCGTTGCTGGGGCTGACCAAGTCGGTCGCCAAGGAACTGGCGGCCAAGAACATCACCGCCAACGTGGTCGCCCCGGGGTTCGTGGAAACGGACATGACCGAGGGGTTGCCCTACGCGGTGAAGGATTCGGTCAAGACATTCACGCCGCTCAAGCGGATGGGCACGGCCGAGGAAGTGGCGGCGGCGGTGGCGTTTGTGGCGTCCGAGGGCGCCAGCTACATCACCGGACAGGTGCTGGCCGTCGATGGCGGCATGACAATGAGTTAGACTCGTATCGCAGGGCTCGTAGCCTTGCTTGGCAGTTGACCCCGCGCCGGATATGATTGCCCGCTCCAAACGCGAGCGGCTCACGGAACGGACCCGACAGCACGTACTTGCGCTCGATCAAGGAGATCGTGATGGATCGACAGGAAATCGAACAGAAGGTCATCGACATCGTCGCCGAACAGATGGGCGTGGACAAAGGTGAAATCAACACCGACACCCACTTCATCAACGACCTCAACGCCGACTCGCTGGATACCGTCGAACTGGTCATGGAGTTTGAAGACGAGTTCGAGACGAGCATTCCCGACGAGGAAGCCGAGAAGATCCAGACCGTCGGCCAGGCCATTGACTACATCATGGCCCATATCGAGAAGGCCGGCGAATCCGAGTGATCGCCGACTGATTGCACGCTCGGCGCGCGACCGCTCGCTGGCGGCGTTGCTACCCCGCGCCGTTACGGTCTTCGCGCCGCCGGTTGCTTTGCCCACTACGATCAACCATGAATTTACGCCGCGTTGTCATCACGGGCCTTGGCTGGGCCACCAGTCTGGGAACGAGCGTCCCCGAAGTCTGGGACAAGCTCTTGGCCGGAACCAGTGGCATCCATCGCATTCAGCGGTGGGATCCGAAGGATCACACCAGCCAGATCGCCGGTGAGATGAGCCACTGGCAGGGCGGGCCGCATCTCGACGCCGCGGCGTGCAAGCGGCTGGATCGGTTCTCGCAGTTCGCCCTGTCGGGGGCGATCGACGCGATCGCCGACGCCGGCATCGACCCGGCGCAGGAAGATCCCTATCGTTGCGGTGTGATCATCGGCTCGGGCATCGGCGGCATGGAGAGCTTCGAAGAGGGGCACAAGAAGGTCATCGCCCGCGGCCCCAAACGCGCCAGCCCGCTGCTTATTCCCACCCTCATGATTAACGCCGGCTCGGCCAACGTGTCAATCCACTTCGGGTTCAAGGGCGTCAACTACGCCACCGTCACCGCGTGTGCCGCGGCCGGCCACGCCATCGCCGACGCGGCGCGGGCGATTCGCTTCGATGACGCCGACGTGGTTATCGCCGGCGGCAGCGAGGCGGCCTGCACCGAACTGGGGGTGGCCTGCTTCATGACCATGCGCGCCCTGTCGACCCGCAACGACGAGCCTGAGAAGGCGTCGAGGCCGTTTGACCAGGATCGTGACGGGTTCGTCATTGCCGAAGGCGCCGGCATCCTCGTGCTGGAGGAGTACGAGCGGGCCAAGGCGCGCGGCGCGAACATCTACGCCGAGGTCATGGGCGTGGGCATGACCGGCGACGGCGGCCACATCACCGCTCCCGATGAGAACGGCACCGGCGCGGCCGAAGCGATGCGCCGCGCCCTGGCTCACGGCGGCATCGAGCCGACCGAGGTCCAGCACATCAATCCCCATGCGACGTCGACCCCCCGGGGCGACGCCGCCGAGTGCCGCGCCGTTCATTCGGTGTTCGGCGATCATGCCACGAAACTCGTCATCAGCGCGACCAAGAGCATGACCGGCCACCTGCTCGGGGCCAGCGGCGGCATCGAGGCGATCATGACCGCCAAGGCGGTGCAGACCGGCGACTGTCCGCCGACGATCAACCTCGACAACCCTGACGAAAAGTGCGCCGACCTGAACTGCTGCGCCAAAGAAGCCCAGCATCACGACGTGAAGTACGCCCTGTGCAACAACTTCGGCTTCGGCGGCCACAACATCAGCCTGCTCTTCGGCAAGGTGTAAGGGGTCATTCGTTAATGGGTGGTGTGGACGGAGCCTTTTGCCCGCACTCCCGGCGTGCCGTACAGCCGGCGCGCGCATCGGCCCCCCACGCCGGTCCTGATCGCAGCGAAGGGCGGGATCCACCCGCCGATTAAGTTTCCCCCGCCGCTTGTCCGATAAACCCTGTATGCCCTCCCGTGACGTCCAGTCCATCCTGAAGCTGCGCGTGCCGATGATCGTACGCCTGGCTCATCGTCAGATGAAGCTCAGCGAGGTGATGCACCTCGGCCCCGGGGCGCTGGTCGAGTTGCCCAAGCCTCACGACGAGCCGCTGGAGTTGATGGTCAACAACAAACTCATCGGGGCTGGGGCGGCGGTGAAGGTCGGCGAACGCTTCGGCCTCAAGGTCGCCGCCATCGGCGACACCGAAGAACGCATCCGCGCCCTCGGGGTAGTCAGTCACCAGATCACTGGTAGTGCCGTGCAGGGAGCGGAGACGGCGGACGAGGATGATGACGCCGATGAATCTCAAGCCACGTAGCCACTGAGCCACGAAGCGACGAAGGTGAGCGGTTGCTTGGCAGGTCTTCGTGGCTTCGTCCCTGCGTGGCTTCGTGGCTTGCCTGTCACATCAAACTCACCGGATCGACATCGATCGCCATGTTGATGTCCGAGGTGATCGCGCCGGCCTCCCGCGCCGCGGCGAGGAGCTTTTGCAGGGCCGCGGCGGTGTCGGCGGTGATCTCGATCTGCATCCGGTAGTAACCGCCGATGCGGTTGATCGGCGGCTCGACCGGATGCAACACCCGGCACGCGCCGCCCAACCGTTCGTTGGCTTCGAGCAGGGCGGCGTTGACCGCGTCGGCGGCCTGCACCGCTTTCTCCCGGTCCTTGTCGCGGCAGACGATCCGGGCCATCCGTGTGGTGGGCGGCAGGTATGCCTGCCGTCGCTGCTCGAGTTCCTGCCGGGCGAACGTGCGGTAATCGTGTTGGGCGGCGAGTTGGATGACCGGATGGGTCGGAGTGAAGGTCTGCACGATGACCGTCCCGCCGCCTTCGCCGCGCCCGCTGCGCCCGGCGACCTGGCTGACCAGTTGAAACGTCCGCTCGGTCGCGCGGAAGTCCGGCAGGTTCAAAGCCGTGTCCGCGCTGATCACGCCGACCAGCCGCACGTTGGGAAAGTCCAGCCCCTTGGCGATCATCTGCGTCCCGATGAGCAGGTCGACCTCCCCGTCGCGGAACCGGCCGAGGGCTTCGTGATAATCCTGACCGGTGCGCATCGCATCCGAGTCCATGCGCAACAGGCGGACTTTCGGAAACTTGCGGGCCAGCTCCTGCTCGACGCGTTGAGTGCCCAGGCCGAACACCGTGACCTTCTTCCCACACACCGGGCACACCCCCGGAAGCCGGTTCTCAAACGAACAGTAGTGGCATCGCACCAACCCCCCGGCCGCGATGCGCTGGTCGAGGTGATACACCATCGCCACGTCACAGTGTTCGCAGCGCAACTGCCAGCCGCAGTTGTGATCGGGGCAGGCGATGTAGTTGGCGTAGCCGCGCCGGTTGAGCAGCAGGATGGCTTGCGCCTCGGCCGTGAAAGTTTGACGCAAAGCGGACTCCAGCACTTCGCTGATCAGGTGCACACCCCGGTCGCCGCGCTGCTGGCGGGTGCGCTGTTCGTGCATCATGTCGACGATGCGCACATGCGGCATGGGCCGGTCCATCACCCGCTTGGTCAGTTGGTGCAGGTGGTAATGCGAACGGGCCGCGCCTTCGGTGGCGTTGTAGTAGCTTTCCAGCGACGGCGTGGCCGAGCCGAGGATGACCGGGCACCGGTGCATCTGGCCGCGTTTGATGGCCAGGTCGCGGCCGTGATATCGGGGGGCCTGGTCCTGTTTGTAGCTGTTGTCGTGTTCCTCGTCGACGACGATCAGGCCGACGTTGTCGGTCGGGGCGAAGACGGCCGAGCGCGCGCCGACGACGACCTGCGCCCAGCCGTCACGGATCGAAAGCCACTGGCGATGGCGCTGGGCCGCGGTGAGGCCCGAGTGCAGCACCGCCACCCGCTCGAACCTGCCGAGAAACCGGCCGACCGTCTGCGGCGTCAACGCGATCTCCGGCACCAGTACCACCGCCACCTTCCCCGCCTCGACCACCGGCTCGATCGCACGGATGTAAACCTCCGTCTTGCCCGAGCCGGTCACGCCGTGGATGACGTGCACGCCGAAGCCGGCGTCGAGCGTGTCGCGGATCGACTCGAACGTGCGCTGCTGCTCGTCGTTGAGTTGCACCGGCGTGTGCTGCTCGGCGTGATCGAGCGACGGGGCGGATCGCATTTCCGTATGATCCACCCGCCGCAGCAGACCCTTGTCGACCAGTTGATTGACGGGTTGGGCGCTCTTCGCCCCCCCGGCCTCGGCCAGCGATCGCGCGTCCATCGGGAGCTTGCCCAGCGCCGCCAGTTCCATCGCCGCACCGAGGATCGACCGCTGCTTCGGCGGGAGCTTGTGATGCTTGACGATCGACGGCAACGCGTCCTCGGCAATCGGGTCCTGCAGGTCCACCAGCGCCTTGCGCACCAGGCCCGTCCCTTTTTTCACCGCCGCCGGCAGCATCGTCGCGAACACCATCCCCAACGGACAGCAGTAGTAGTTGCTCATCCACCGCGCCAGCTTGATCAGACAGTCCGGCAGGTTCACCGCCTCACGCTCGCGCGCCGCGATGGCCTTGAGCTTGCTCACGGGGACGTCGGTCGTGTCGCCGATCGATAGCACGTATCCGCTGACCGTGCGATTGCCCCGCCCCAGCGGCACCACGACCCGATCCCCCGGCCGCAGGTCAGTCAACTCGTTCGGCACGCGGTAGGTCAGCCCCTCGGGGATTTCCAAACCCTGCTCCGGCGCAACCTGCGCGAAGCGGCCATGGGTCTCGCCCGCTGATGGACTGTCATCCTGGAAAAGGCTGTCCATGGTGTGTCAGACTGCGGGGGGGCACTTCGTGCCACCGGCTGAACGTGGATACGGCGCGACTAGTGCTTCGTCCCCTCCGGACCGCCGTCTTCGAAGTACTTGCGGTGCAGCGCCGCCTCGAGGTCGACGTCGTTGATGTTCGCCAGCGTGCACAGCCACGCGAACACGTCGGCGAATTCTTCCTCGAGGTTGTCACGATTATCACCGTGCAGGGCCGTCGCCAGTTCGCCGACTTCCTCGACGAACCACATGAACGTGCCGGCCGTGCCGCGGGCGTTGTCGGTGGCGTAGTAGCGGTCGCGAATATGGTCCTGGAAACCGCGAACGGTCATGGGCGGGTCGTTGCTCATGAGCTACATCGTAACAGGCCCGCCATACCCTCACCCGTGTCCGCGCCGGGCAACGCCACGTCAAGGCCGGGGGTGGCTTACAATGCTCCGCATGCCCACCGAGCGCGCCAGGACATACGCCGCCATCGACGCCAGGGGGGTCCTTGCCGGGTTGCTGGCCGCGTGGGCGGTGTTGTCGTGGCTGATTTACCCGCCGATCAACGGGTGGTTGCTGGCGTATCTCGCGCCGGCGCCATTGGTGCTGGTCGCGGCGCGCGGTGAATCGACACGCACCGTCGCCGTCTTGACCTACCTGGCGGGGGTGATCTGGTGGCTGGTCGCCGCACGCTGGCTGACCGACGTGACGGTGGGGGGGTACATCGCACTGGCGTTCTACCTGGGGTTGTATCCGCTGCTGTTCGTCATGATCACACGCAGCGTGCATCGTCGGATGCGCCTGCCGCTGTTTATCGTCACGCCCATCGTCTGGGTCGCGGTGGAGTGGTTGCGGGGCGTGATGTTGACCGGGTTTCCATGGTTCGGCCTGGGGCATTCGCAGCCGACGGTTATGATCCAGATCGCCGACCTCGCCGGCGCGTATGGCGTGTCGTTTGTCGTGGCCATGGTCGCCGGACTGATCGTTGACCTGCTGACCCAACCGCTGGTTCGGCCCGGCCCCCGGAAGAAGCGGATCAATCCGATCATTCAGGTCGGGCTGCTCACCACCGGGATCGCTGTCGGCGGATCATGGGCCTACGGCCTGTGGCGCATGGGCCAGGACGTCACCGGCCCGTCGCTGCGCATCGCGGTCGTGCAGACCGACGTGCCCCAGTCCAACAAACTCAACCCCACCGACGAGCAGGATCAAGCCAACTACCAGGCCATGCTCGACCTGAGCGAGCGGGCGTTGGCGGAGGATCCGGACGTGATCGTCTGGCCGGAGACGATGCTGCCGCGGCCGATCAACGACGAGTCGTATCGGCTGTTCGCCGACGTCGGGTCGGGCGGGTTGTGGCAAAGCTACCGCGAGCATTTGGTCGCCTTTGCCGCGACGCATCACGTCTCGATGATCGTGGGCGGCCACGCCGTGACCGGCTGGTCGGTTGCCCGGGACGTCGCCTCCGGCCGATCGTTTTACCAGCCGGGCGAGCGTTTCAACGTCGCGTACCTCGTCGATCCCAACACCGGGGTGGCTGACTGGTACGCCAAGGTCCACCGCGTGCCGTTCGGCGAGTATGTGCTGTTTGAGGAGGCCCTGCCGTTTCTGGCCGACTGGCTGCGCGTGCTGGCGCCGGTGCCGGGGTATTCGCTGACCCCCGGAAGCGGGTTCAACCTGCTGCGGGTCAGCACGGGGGGCGACGTGTGGGCCGTCGGCGCGCCGATCTGCTTTGAGGATGTGTTCGGCTACGCCTGCCGCCGCATGGTCTACGTTGGCGGGGAGAAGCGGGCCGACCTGCTGGTCAACCTGACCAACGACGGTTGGTATCCCGGCACGAGCCAGCCGGTCCAGCACGAACAGATCGCCCGGTTCCGTTGCGTGGAGAATCGCGTGCCCATGGCCCGGGCGGTCAACCGGGGTGTGAGCGGTTTCATCGACTCGGCCGGCCGCGTCATCGAGACGGTCGAGGTCGACGGCGAACGTCAGCTTGTGGCGGGCGTGGCGACGGCGGCACTGACCGCGGATGAACGCCGAACCCTTTACGGGCGTATCGGGGACGTGGTTGCACACGCATGCGGCGTGGTGACGATATTGCTGTGGGCCGGGGCTTTACTGCGCGGCCGACGGGCTTGAGCGAATTTCGATGGAGCGAGCGATGCGAATATCGATCGGGATGCGATGGCTGGTGGTGTGTCTGTGCCTGACCGGCGTGGCGTGGGGTCAGGACAACCCGGCCGACCGTGTGCGGCAGGCGGTCCAGATTACCCAGTTGCGAGACCGGGCGATCGAGATCCTGCTCAACGCCAGTCGGTCGGACAACCCGGCCCTGCGTTCCAACGCGATCGAGGCGATGCAGATGATCCCCAACCGCGCCCGGCCCCTGGTCCAGCGCGGGTTGAGCGATCCGAATCCGGCCGTGCGTTTCGCGGCCGTGGTCACTGCGGGCATGCTTGAGTTCGATTCGCTGAAGTCGGGCATTGAGTCTTTGATCGACGATGCCAACCCGTCGGTGCGCGGCGCGGCGATCTATGCCCTGTATCGACTCGGCGAGCCAATCAACATCACGCCGCTGGCCGACATGCTCGCCAGCCAGGATCCGTCTTTACGCGCGAACGTGGCGATGATCATCGGGCTCATGGGCGAGCCCAGCGCGATCCCGATGCTCAACGAAGCCGGTACGCGGCCGATGCCTCGCACGAGTGAACAGCGCGTCGCGGTGGTGCGCATCCAGATCGCCGAGGCGATGGCGCGGCTGGGTGATGAGGGAGCGTTGATGAGCCTGCGGGCCGGGGCGCACAGCTCCATCGGGGAGGTTCGCGTCGTGGCGATCAACGCGATCGGCACGCTGGGCGACGAGAAGGGCGCGGCGATGTTGCAGACCTTGCTCGAGCGTCAGCCGATCGAGGTGCGGCTGGCGGCGGCGGGGGCGCTGGCTCGCGTGGCGCGTAAGCAGCAGTTTGAAAATCAGAACGTCGGCCAGTGGCTGGAGGACGTGGAGGAACGGGCCCGGCCGATGGTGTTGACCGAGAGTCGGGCCGAGCGAGCGGCCCACCGGGCCCAGGCGGCGTGGGTGATGGGGTGGTTCGACGACCCGGCGACGCTGGGGCGGATCGCCCAAATGATGGACAGCGAAACCGGGCCGGTCCGGGTGGCGGCGGCGGCGGCGGGCCTGCGGCGTGCCCTGTGCCAGCTCAAGCCCTGAAGCGCCGGGTCACCCGGTTCTTCGATCGATGACTCGCTCAGACCCGCCCGGTCCCACCGGGCAGCGCTCAATGCATTCCCCGTGCAAATCGGCAGTTGACAAACCCGGAGCGAACGGTTTAGATACCAATGCTTTAGCCCACACGCCCCGGGCATCGGCCCGGTAACATCCCGGCGATCCAGGAGCGACAACAGGCCAGCTCCTTTCACCTGCCGCAAGGCGCATGCTGGAGGCGACCGTACCGTGAGCATTGTGACTAAGATTTTCGTCGTATTGGCGACCATCCTCGCCGTGGTCATCGTTCCCCTGATGATCGCTTACGTGAACAACACCGCCGCTATCAAAGGCGCGATGGATGACGCCCAGCAGCGGCTGGAGGTCGCCGAAGCCGAGGCGGACATCCTCTCGGCGGAGATGGCCCAGACCCAGGACAAGGTGGCCAACGCCCTCGAGGCCGCCGCCCAGGCCCGCGAGCAGCGCATCAACGAGGTCAACGATCTGCTCACTCAGGTCGCGGCCAAGGACCAGCGCATCGTCGAGCTGCAGAGCTCGCTCGCGGCCCGCGACGCCCAGATCACCACGCTCGCGGCCGGCAACGAACAGTCGGGCAAGATCATCGAGATGCTCGAGCAGGAGCTTGGCGACAAGCGCGATCAGCTCGTCAAGGCGGATAAGCAGAACATCGAGCTGACCGACCAGAACCAGGAACTGACGGTCAATCTGGACACGATGAACGAGCAGGTGCGCCTGCTTCAGGAAAAGCTGGCCGGCGCCCAGGAACAACTGGTTGAGCTGGAGCAGCAGCAGGAATCGGCGGGCGTGGCCCGTGACGGCCAGGCCCCGCGCCCGGTGCCCGCGGTCAAGCCGATCCGCGGCATGATCACCGACGTGCAGCAGGTCGACGGCGAGACGTTCGTGGCCGTCAACGTCGGCTCCAACGACCAGGTGGCCGAGGGCATGCAGTTCATCATCCACCGCGGCGACCAGTTCGTCGGCTCGCTGGAGATCACCAACGTCGACCTGAACGCCGCGGCGGGCCGCGTCACGCTCAGCCGTGACCAGGTCCAGCCCAACCTCGAGATCCTCGCCAGCGATTTCTAAAGACGAACCCGGCCGCCACGTCGGCTACGGAGTGAGCGTTCACGATGAGTCAGATCGACACCGGCACCACCGTCCGCAGCGCCCGGCCCACGCCCAACGTCTACACCGTCCTGGCGATCGTCGCCACGATCGCCCTGGCCGTCGGCGTCGGGTACCTCTGGATGAACAACGTCGAACAGACGCAATTCCAGCGGATCGGCCAGATCGAGGGCCAGGGCTCGGGAATGAACCCGTTCTTCATCATCAACGGCGACTGAGTTCTCCGGGCGGACGCTCGAATGAACCTTCGGCCGGAGCGCGGCTTGCTTGCCCGTTGCGGCCTTTTTTCATAACTTCAAGCCCGACCGGTCGATCTAACGATCAGGGGACGGTTATCGGCGGACGGTCGTTGACTCGCAGTCTCTGACTTACCCGCTCGGAAAGGACTACTCGGCCAACGTGTTTCTCGACTCTCTTCTAGGCTGGGTCAGCGTCGATATGGGCATCGACCTGGGCACGTGCAACACCCTCGTGTGCGTGCGCGGCGAGGGGATCGTGCTCAATGAACCCAGCGTCGTCGCGGTCAAGAAGGGCACTAACAAGGTCCTCCAGGGCGGCAATGCCGTCGGCTGGGTCGCCAAGGAGATGCTCGGCAAGACCCCCGGAAGCATCACCGCCATCCGCCCGCTGAAAGACGGCGTGATCGCGGACTTCGAGATCACCGAGGCGATGCTCAGCTACTTCATCCGCAAGGTCCAGGGCCGCAACCGCTTCATCGGCCCC
>CAYYPN010000046.1:6654-13061 GCA_964473545.1 uncultured Planctomycetaceae bacterium | reverse complement strand
AACAGGCAATCGTAGCCTGCGGCATCGACGCCTGCAAGCGTCAACCTTTAATCCCCCGCGGCTTCGGCCAGAGACGTCAGGGCCTGCGCGTATTCGGCTACGGCGACCAGGGCCAGGGCGGTGGCCGCCAGGGGTTGGCGGTTATCCCAGAAGGCGATCCGCACGCCGCCGCGGGCGTCGGCCGGGCTGCGCGTGTACCACAGCGTGTGGTCGGTCATCGTCAACTGCCGCAAGTACCCAAACCCCGCCGCACAGTCGAGCAGCCATTCGGTGCGGCGGCCGGCGTCGACCATGCCGCGCGACGCCAGCGCCGCCGAGCAGACGATCAAGGCGTCGGCCGAGCGCCAGGTCGGCTCGGGCAACGCCGCGGCGTCCAGCACGAACCCGCCCATGGTGTCGGGGCTGACGTAACCCGGTGCGAACGGGTCGTTGGGCGCGGTCGGTCCGGGCGGATGCACCTGCAGGTCCCAGTAGCTTTCGGCGGTGCGCTTGACCACGGCAATGCCGGGCGTCGCCCGCTGCAGGCGCAACAGGTCGAACTCGGCCAGCGCCGCCCAGGGCATGACGCTGGCCGCGCTGGCCTGGCGCGCGTCGCCCCAGATCATGCCCAGCGCCGCGTGGGCCGTCGCCAGCGCTTGCGCGTCGCGCGTGCGGTCGTGGTAGCGCACCAGCGCCAACGCCGCCAGCGCATCGGTGGGCGTGGCCTCGGTCTGCTGGTCGGCTTTGGCCTGGTCGAGCGATTGGGCAAACGACTCGATCAACACCCGCGCCAGTCGATCGCGCTGCGCTTTCAATTCCGCCACGCCGGGCGTTTCGAGGATCGCCAGCAACGTCGTCGCCGCGTCGGCCACGCGCAGCGCCGGTTCGTTCGCATCGGTCAGTTCCGCCGCCAGCGCCTGCACGCCTTGCCCGGCGGCGTGTGCGTAATGTTCGGCCAGGTCATTCGGCAGGTGCGCCGATCGACTGTATTTCGCCAGCGCGTAGCACGCCAGGGCCGCGTCCTGCGTCGACGCCAGGCGCGGCTCGAAACGATCGGCCGTCGGCAGGTAGGTCCCGGCGAATCGGCCGCGCCCGTCCTGTCGTCGGATCAACACCTCCGCCCACTGCCGCGCCATCGCGTCGATTCCCGCGAAGTCCGGCGGGCTCGACCGTTCGACCACCTGCCCACGATGCAGTTCGCGTACCGGTTTGCCCGATGCCGGCCGCAGCAGATGGATTACCGTGAACGCATGCAGCTTCGGGCCGTCGGCCTGGTTGATCGTGGGCACGGCGGTGGGGTTGAGCCCGACCTGCGACAACAGCGCGTTGACCTGTTCATCCAGGCCCAGGTTGCCCGCCACCGCATCGCCGGGGAACAGCCACGCCCAGCGCTTGCCCCGGCGCATCGCCAGCCCGTGCACATCGACGACGATGCGCCGGGGCAGTTGATCGATCCGTTCCATCGCCAGCGCCTGCGGCGCGCGCGCCACTTGCACGTCGACTTGAAGCAGGGGCCCGACCCGGGTCAGGTCCGTGGCGATCGCCGCGTCGGGGTTGAGGTTGGCCAGTTGCACCAGTGATTGCGCCGCCTGGTCGAGCGCGTCGGCGACAGCCTGCCGGGCCAGCTCCGCCGCATCGGTCGGCTTGCCGGCCGCGACGGTCGTCGGGTCGTCCACCGCGGCCTGGCCCTGGCCAAGTCGCCGCCCGGACAGGCGCAACGACACCCGCACCGCCGCGACATCGGTCGCCTTTACCGCGACCGATCGCTCAGGCACGGCCCCGCGCTCGACCCAACGCTCGGCCTGCAGATAAACCTGCTCGGCCAGCGCCCGGTCGAGCGGCGCGGCCTCGCCCGCATGAATGATTCCGGGGGTCAACACGTTGACCAGAATCAACACGCCGAGGAGGGCGACGTTGCGACAGATCAACATCCCGCAAGCGGCGCCGCCCCCGGAACCGGCGGGGGGGGGCTTGCGTAAGCGACAACGTGGCAGGGGGTTAAATGAGTTCATCGGTGCGTCGGCGTTGCCTGGCACGGCCATTGAGTCAGGTACTGATGCCATGCAGATGAGTCTAACCCAATCCGACGTTCCAACGCGAGGCCGGGAGGTCCGGGCCACCGGGGCCACCCAGGCCCATCCGTTCACGTTCGGCCGCATGGTACTGTTGGTGCTGTTGTTCTTTGCCGCGATGTGCTGAACGATCACAGCGAAGCGACCTGACTGCTGAGACGCCCGGAGGAGGAATCGGTCGCCCGGAGAAAAGTTACCCGTTTCGCTGGCGAAAGCCCGGAGGTCTGGCAACCCCCGGGCGTTTTGTTTTGCACGGCAAGGGCGACATCCTCCATCTCCCCACCGTCCGGCAGCAGGTTTGCTGCCGGCTATCGTGATGTTCCATAGCTATGCACGGCAAGAGCGAGCTTATCCCATAAGACATCGGGCACGTTGAGGGATATCAACGTGCCCGATTCGCTCATCTCCACACCAGCATTCCGTGTCGGCAGGTGGGTTGGGTGGCGGGTTGAATGGTTTTCAGGCGGCGGCCCGGGTGCGTCGGCAGACGACCGCGGCGGTGTCGCCGGGGCGGATCCACGCGGCGCGCGATCGGCGGGGGGACAGGCGATACTGCAGATGATCGAGGTACTGCGTCAACGCCGCCTCATCAAACGTCAGCAGAAACTCCTCCGTGGCGCTGCGATTGATGTGACGGATCGCCTCGACCAGTTGTAGCTTGCTCATGGTGGCCTGCCCTTCGGTGAAAACGGCACAACCTGTGGTTGCCGCGAGCAGGATCATCGGCCGATCGGCGCGGGCGTCTGCAACGTGTAACCGGCACGGACGGGCCTTGGCGACTTATCGGCCCGCGTTGACGTTCGGGCCGCCGCATGTTGAGATACCCCGTCTGACCCGAACTGGAGGCGAGCTGCTGTGGACCGTAACCAGGAAATGGCTGTCAAGGTCGAGCGTGTGCGGGCGGTGATGCGCCAGGCCGAACTCGAAGGCATCGTCCTCCGGCAACGCGCCAACTTCGCCTGGCTCACCGGCGGGGGGCTGAGCTACGTCAGCACGCAGGGCGACGCCGGCGTGGCGGCGATGCTCGTCACCGGCGATCGCGTCGTGCTTATCGCCAACAACATCGAAGCCCGCCGCCTCATGGAAGAGGAACTGGCCGGCCTGGATGTCGGCGTGGCCGAGTTCCCCTGGCACGACGCCGCGGCCGAGGACAAGGTCATCGCGGACATCGTCGGCTCGTCCACCTGGGGTTGCGACGTGGGCGAAGGTTGCCAGGTGCATGCCGAGTCGATCAAGGCGGC
Source organism: uncultured Planctomycetaceae bacterium (assembly GCA_964473545.1). Classification (GTDB taxonomy): domain Bacteria; phylum Planctomycetota; class Phycisphaerae; order Phycisphaerales; family Zrk34; genus CAYWKS01. Next base: position 9,769 of record CAYYPN010000046.1, on the reverse strand, counting down.
GCGCAATCCGCTGACCGAGCCGGAGATCGCCCGCTACCGCGCGCATGGGCGGCTGACGACCGAGTTGACCGAGCGGGTGTGCCGCCTGATCAAGCCGGGCATGACCGAGCATGACGTGTGGGCGTTGGCGCACGAGGCGTTCGGCCGCATCGGCGTGCGTGTGCCGGTATGCCTGGTCGCGGCGGACGAGCGGATCGACACGCGTCGTCACCCGATCACGGTCGGCGCGCCGATCCGCGAGCGGTTCATGCTCGTGGTCTGTGCCGAATCGGGCGGGCTGTGGACGAACCTGACGCGGCTGGTGAACTTTGTGCCGATCGGCGACGAACTGAAGGCCAGGCATCGCGCCTGTTGCCAGGTGGATGCGGCGGCCAACGCGGCGACCAGGCCGGGCCGCACGCTCGGCGACGTGTTCGGCGACATCGTGGCCGAATACGAACGGCAGGGCTTTGCCGGCGAGTGGCAACGGCATCACCAGGGCGGCTCGACCGGATACGACGGTCGGGATTGCTTCGCCGTGCCCGGTTGCGATGCGCCGATCGGGGTCGACCAGGCCTTTGCGTGGAACCCGTCGATCACCGGGACCAAGAGCGAGGATACCATGCTGCTGCGCGAGCAGGGGGTGGAGTTTCTCACGGCGCCGGGCGACGACTGGCCGGCGATCGGGATCGAGTGCGAAGGTCAGACGATGCGTCGGGCGGACATCCTCTTCGTCGGCGCGTGAGCGGGCGCGCAACCGTTGAACGTTCATCAACATGCATGAGAAGTTGCGACATCGACTGCTGGGGTGGTGGGCAGGCCTGGTCTGCGACCACCCGTGGACGGTGCTGGTGGCGTCGCTGCTGATCGCCGGGGCGGCGGTGTGGTTGAGCGTGGCGCGTCTGCACTTCCAGCCGGACCGCAACGCGCTGATCAACACCGACCTTGCATGGAATCAGCGTTACATCGAGTACCGGGACGCGTTCAGCTTCGACGACATGGTGGTGGTGATCGAGGTGCCGGGCGGGCGCGATGGACAAGACGGCCGCGCTCGGGCCGAGCGCTTCGCCGACGCCGTGGCCGAGGAGTTGGATCAGGAAGCCGACCACGTGCGGCAGGTGCTGTGGCGGATCGACACGCGCGCCGCCAGCCCGGCGGGAGTGCGGATGCTGCCGTGGCCGCAGTTCGAGAAGTCGATCAACCGCATGGCCGCGGCTCGGGCGCTGCTGGGGGCGCGCAATCTGGCCCAGGTCATGGGCGCCGCCCCCGCCGAACTCGCCAGCCAGCACGAAGGCATGGATATCGGCGAGGCCATCGCCAACATCGATATCGTCAGCCACCTCGTGGACGCGGTGGGCCTGGCGGTGCGCGGCGAGCGGACCGATGCGATTCTCGAAGAGCTGGCCGCCGTCGCCGGGCCGCGCTATCAGTACCTGGCCAGCGCCGATGGCGAGCTGCTGTTCATGCAGATCGAACCGGAGTTCAGCGACAGCGACCTGGAACCGGTCAAGCCCTCGGTCGTCGCGACGCGCGCCGCGATCAAGCGTGCGGCGCAGGATGTGCCGGGCGTCGAGGCGGGGTTGACCGGCGTGTCCGTCATCGAAGCCGACGAAACCGACGTCACCCAGCGCGACGCGACGATCGCGACCCTCCTCGCCGTGACGGTCATCGCCGTGGTGATGATCGTGGCGTTTCACAGCGTGTATCTTCCGCTGCTCATCGTGACGGCGTTGCTCATCGGCATCGCGTGGAGCTTCGGGTTCGTCACGCTCAGCGTCGGCCACCTGCAACTGCTCAGCATCACGTTCACCGTCATGTTGCTGGGCCTGGGCGTCGACTTCGGCATCCACCTGGTCAGCCGCTTCGAACTGGTCCGCGATCAGTATCCCGCCGGCCCGCCCGGGTTTCGCCAGGCGATGACCGATGCGATGCAGACGATGGGCCCGGGCATCATCACCGGCGCGGTGACGACCGCGCTGGCGTTCGGGACGACGATGCTCACGCAGTTCAAGGGCATGGCGGAGATGGGCCTGATCGCCGGGGTGGGCATCGTGTTGTGCCTGGTGTCGATGTTCGCGGTGCTGCCGGCGTTGATGCGCCTGATCCGCCCGCGCCGCCGCCACATCAAGCCCGTCCATCAGCGCCGGCTCAACCTCTACGAACATCACTGGTGGACGCCGTTCTACCGACGCCCGGCGGTGACGATCGGCGTGGTCATCGTGCTGGTCGCCGTCGGCGCGTTCGGCGCCCGACAGATCCGCTACGACCACAACCTCTCGAACCTGCTCCCCGAGCACGTCGAAAGCGTCAGGTGGTTCGACCGCCTCAACGACGCCCAGACCAACGGCCAGCACGCCGACGCCGGCAAGGGCGAGTTCGATCGGTCCATCTGGTTCGGCGCGTCGATGATCCCGATCGACGGCGACCTCGACGCGGCGATGGCCGAGGCCCGCCGTCGCACCGAAGCCTTTCGCAATCAGCCGTCGGTGGCCGGTGTGGGCGGTGTCGCGGAGTTGTTCCCGCCGCAGGAAGACGCGCGCAAGCAGTTGATCGCCGAAGCCCGCGCCATGCTCGGCAGCGCGTTGACCGATCCCATGCCTGAGCCCCGGCCGGTTAACCCCGACTACATGCAGGGCACGCTCAGCGGCCTGGGCCTGGCGGCGCGCGTCGCCCAGGGACGCCCCGATGTGCGCGCCCTGCCTGAGATCGCCGCGGCGCTGGGTGAACTGGAACGACACGTCGCCGTGGTGACCGGTCTCATCGCAGACGTCGACCGCGCGGCAACCACCCGGCGACTGGAACGGCTCAACGACGCCTTCGCCGGTTGGCGGCGCGATCTGCGTGACCGGATCGACCGCTCGCTGACCACGCGCGACCTGACGCTCACCGATCTGCCCGCCACCGTGCGAAGCAATGCCGTCGACAACGACGACAACCGCCACCTGCTGCTGCAGGTCTACCCCAAGGCCAATGTCTACCAGCCCGAGGAACTGGCCAGGTTTATCGAGGACCTGCGCCACGTCGATCCGCTGGTCACCGGTACGGTCGTGCAGATCCACGAGTCGAACAACCTCATGATCCGCGCCTACCTCAAGGCGGGCCTGCTCGCGGCGCTGGCGGTGTTCGCCATGGTGTT